>WJJW01000025.1 GCA_014729455.1 Candidatus Eiseniibacteriota bacterium | reverse complement strand
GGCAGGTCCCGCGAACGGTCCTGCGCGGGCGGAGCTGGGGTGGCCTGTTGCATCCGCAGGCCGACGCGCTCGAACGAAGCGCCGCGCTCCATCCGGCGCTCGGGACGTTCTTCGACGTGCGGGCGGCGGCGACCGTCGAGGAGGCATATCGGATCGTCGGAGAGCTGCGGGACGGCGGGGAAGGCTGGCGGCTCCTCACCGCGGGACTGGTCCGCAGGCATCACGACCTGTGGGGGAACCGGCCGGCGCGACACCTCGGACGGCGGTTCGGCCGGCCCGTGCTGCCGCGGGACGCGGGCGCCGTCTCGGCGACGCGGCGGGGGCTCTACGACCGCCCGAAGCTGATCGTCTCCGGTCTGTCGGTCCGGCTCCGGGCGAAGCGCGACGAGGAGGGGGCCTGCGCCGGCGCGATCGGAACCCTGCTGGTCCTTCCGCGCGCGACGGGCGAGGAGGGGATCCGCCTCCTGCGCCGCGCCGATCTGCTGCTGAACAGCGCCTGGCTCTCCGCACTCCACCGGTGCCGGTACGGTCCCGCGGCGCTGGCGGGCGGCAACCTGCCGGTCGGGCGGCGGGATCTCGAGGAGCTTCCTTTCCCGCGGGCTCTGGCGGAGGCGTCTCCGGCCGGGGAGCATGCCGCCGCGGTCGCCCTCTTCGACGCCGTCGGCGGCCGGATCGAGGGGAACCGACCGCTCGACGAGGTGACCGACCGGCGGGTCGAGGAGGCGGTCCTCCGGATCGCGGGGGTGGAGGCGGCGGCGGCCGAATCGATCTTGCGGGAGGCTACGGCTCCTCGGCCAGCTCGCGGAGCCTCTCTTCGTCGAGGATCGTGATCCGGCGCCCGTCGATGGCGATCGCCCCCTCGTGCGCGAGGCGGTGGAGGTTGCGCGAGACGATCTCCCGGACCGTCCCGAGACGCGCGGCGATCTCCTGATTCGAGAGCGGGAGCGGGAAGGTCGCGCCCTGGCGGCCGGACAGCTCCAGCAGGTAACGGGCGAGCCGCTGCGGGACCTCGAGCAGGGACAGGTCCTCGACGAGGCGGACGAGCTGGCGCAGGCGGCCGCCGAGCAGGCGCATCACGCCGAAGGCCAGCTCCGGCTTGCGCGAGAGGAGATCCTCGAACGCCTCCCGCGGCACCAGAAGGACCTCGCTGTCCGCCAGTGCCGAGCAGGAGGCCGGGTACGGCTCGCCGTCGATCAGCGGAAGCTCGGCGACGACCGCGCCGGGCGTCTCGATCGCCATGATCTGCTCGCGACCGGAGAGGGCGCTCCGGAAGATCTTCACCTGGCCGGAGATCACCAGGAACATGCCGCGGCAGGGATCCCCCTCGGTGAAGAGGTCGGCGCCCCTTTCCAGCGACAGGATCCGCGTCGAGAGGGCCAGCTCCCGGAGGGATGAGCGGTCGAGATCCCGGAAGAACGGTACCTGCCGCAAGGTCGTGATGAGGTCGATCGGTTTCGCCATTCCTCCTCCGGAATTCGTCGAATCGCGCGGGTCCGCGGCGGCGGGGACCGGGTGACCTAGGTCATCGCCGGGCGGCGGTCGCTCCCATCAGACTCGATCTCGATGCGGCCGATCAACCGTCGAGCAGCGAAGGGGGAAGCGAAATGAAGCCGACCGAGATCCTGATGGAAGAGCACCGCAAGATCGAGCAGGTCCTCGAAGCGCTGGAGGAGAGGGCGCGCGCGATCCAAGGCGGAGAGCCGATCGATCCCCATTGGGCGGGAGACGCGCTCCGGTTCATCCGGGAGTTCGCGGACAAGTGCCATCACGCCAAGGAGGAGGACCAGCTCTTCCCGATGATGGAGCAGCGAGGCTTCCCCGCGCAGATGGGGCCGATCGCGGTGATGCTGCACGAGCACGAGGAGGGGCGCGCCTGTGTGGTGGCCATGGAGGACGCGGCGGCCGATCCGCAGGCGGAGGGCGCCTCGGAGCGGTTCGTCCGGGCGGCGCGCTCCTACGCGACCCTGCTGCGCGGCCATATCATGAAGGAGGATCAGGTCCTCTACCCGATGGCGGATTCGGCGTTCAGCGAGACCGACCAGGAGGAGCTGGCGGAGCGGTTCCGAAAGGTGGAGCGGGAGCAGTATCCGCAGGAGCGCGTCCGGGAGCTGCACGCCCTGGCGGATCGGGTGATCGCCGGAGCGAAGGCGACCGGGTAGGCGCGCGCCGGCGGCGGGCGGTTCGCGGGGGGGAGCCGCCCGCCGTCAGCTCTCGCGAATCTCGGTCCGGCTCTCGAGGAACCGCGCGAGGAGGTGGAAGTCCGATCCCGGTCGGATGAACCGGACCTCGGTCCGCATCGTCTCCGGGTTCACGAGCCGGCTGAAGGGGACGTAGGTCAGATCGAGCTGGCCGGTCACGCTCACCATGTGCCCGTCCAGCCCCTCCTCGATCAGCGCGCGATAGGCGCCGATCCCGAGCTGGCTGCCGAGCATCACGTCGAAGGCATGCGGCGGAGCGCAGCGCGACTCGTAGCCGAGCTGGAGGCCGATCACCTTCTTCTCCTTGCCGGTCCGGCGCGTGTACTCCTTGCGGACGAGTTCGGCGATCTCCTTGCCGATGTTGATCCGGCCGATCGAGATGTTGCCGTGTTCGTCCTTCGGGATCCCGCGGATGAAGCTCTCCGGGAACAGCTCGGCGAGCCCCTCCGCCAGCACGATCGTGCCGAAGTACTTCTTCTCGCGCCGTTCGCGGATGAGCATCAGGTTGACGATCTGGTCGACGAGCGACTCGAGCCGCAGCCTCCGCTCGCGGCGCGTCTCACCGGTGCTCTCGTCGAAGACCTCGTCGTCGAACGTCATCTCCTCGTCGACGTCCTCGACGCTGACGACCATGTTCGCCTCGCCGGCGATGCCGACCCCGTAGGAGAGCCAGCCGGCCTTGCGCCCCATGCACTCGGCGATGTAGTAGACCCGTCCCGCCTCGGCGTCGGCGCGGAGGTTCTTCATCTCCTTGGCGAGGAAATCGACCGCCGTGAAGTAGCCGAAGGTGAAGTCGATCCCCTGGTAGTCGTTGTCGATCGTCTTCGGGAGATGGACGACGTGGATCCGCTTCGCCTCGGGCGGTTGGCGGCGCTGGTACTCGTAGAGGAAGTTCGCGGTCTTCAAGGTGTCGTCGCCGCCGATCGAGATGAGCGCGTCGATCCGCATGTCCAGCAGCGCGCTGTAGACGTTGGCGAGGCGGGCTGTCTTCTCGGGATCGTCGAGGTCGTTCGGGCAGGTGATCCCCTTGCCGGGGTTGGCGCGGGACGTGCCGATCAGGATCCCCTGGGTGTTGCGGCGGCCGGTCACCTCGTAGTTCGTGAACTCCCGATAATCCTCGTCCAGGCGGAGGCGATCGGTGACCGGGTGGTAGTTCTGGAGCCGGTCATAGCCATGGAGAAAGCCGACCACTTCCCGGCCGTCGTCGAGAAAGCTGACCGCGGCGGAGCTGATCACGGCATTGGCGCCGGGCGCCGGGCCTCCCGCGAAGACGATCCCCACGCGGCGGATGTGGTCCCCCTTCTTCGTCCTTGCACTCAACGAGCTGGTAGGCATCGAGTTCGAGCTCTCCTTGTTCGGTTCCCCGGACCTCCACCGGACGGTTCAGCGATCTGCGCGATAACGAGATACCGTATCGTGCCGTTCGAACGGATGTCCAGAGGTGTCGAGCGGCAGGCCGGAGGAGCAGATTTCCAGAAAAGCAAGGAACGCCGCAGGGCAGGCCGGGGGTCGAGCAGAAGGGTCTTCAGGCGTGCCCCGCAACGTCCTCGCTATTGCCGGCGCAGAGGGGCGGAGCAGTCAAGGGGGTCGATTCGTCCGCCCATGTCCGACATCCGGAACAGTAGGCAGGCCGGGTAGGGAAGCCTAGTGAAGTGTCGGTTGGCGTCGCATGATGCGAGGATGAAGACGAAGGCGACCGGGCCTCGTCGGTCCGGTCGCCTCCAATCGAAGGAACGCCAGGAGTTAACGGATCTTCCGGATCGCGCCCGTGCGCCGGACGCCGTCCCCGTCGAGCCGGTAGAAATAGACGCCGGAGCCGAGCGGGCGGCCCGTGTCGTCACGGCCGTCCCAGGTGAACTGGTTCGGCCCCGCCGCGACGGCGCCGTCGATCAGCGTTCGGATCCGGCGGCCCGTCGCGTCGTAGACGGCGAGGCGAACGTCGCCGGCGGCCGGAACCGAGAACCGGATCCGGGCCCGGTCGCGGAACGGGTTCGGCGCGCCGGTGAGGGCGGCCGCCGCGGGGCGGTCCGGTTCCTCGATCGCGTTGAAGGCGAGAACCGCCTCGCTCGCCGCGGCGAGATCCGGCCGCGGGCCGATCTCCTTGTTCGGATCGAGGTGGTCGATCCCCGTGTCGTGCAGGATCGTCCGGAGCTGGATCGGGGACAGGGTGAGGGAGACGTTCTGCTTCGCGATCCCCTGGAGGCAGGCGACCGAGCCGGTCACCATCGGAGAGGCGCCGGAGGTTCCGCCGAACTGCTGGGTGTAGCGCGTCTGCAGGGTTCCATCGTTGTGCAGATCGCCGTAGCCGGTCGTGACGATCTGCGAGCCCCAGGCGTGGACGTCCATGCGGCTGCCGTAGTTGGTGAAGTACTCGGCGACGCGCCCCTGCGGAGTGCCCGCGGCGACCATGATCGCGCCCGAGTCGCGGACGTTCCGGTCGAAGACGCCGCCCCAGGAAGGATCGTCGAGGTCCTGGCTGCCGTTCGCGCCGGCCTCGACACAGACGATTTCGAGCGCCCAGGAGCTGGTCCAGATCACGTCGTAGTTCACCTGGAGCCACTCCATCGGGGTCGCGTTCCGGCCGGACGGGTACATCTGCAGCTCGATCAGCCAGACGTCGCCGGGATCGAGGGCGTCGACCGCTTCCTGGAAGTAGTGCGGAACGTTCGGCCATTCCCCGACGGTGATCGCCACCACGCCGTAGGCGACGTCGGGCGCGAATCCGCTGATCCCGAAATCGTTGTGCTGACCGATCACCTCTCCGAGGACGGCGGTTCCATGCGGTTCATAGCCCGGATCGAAGTTCGCCCCACCCTCGTAGAAGTAGTTGTCCGTATCGAAGTCCTCGTGGTCGATGGTCCAGCCGATCTCCACGTCGATGAACTTCACGTTGACGCCGGTCCCACCGGGGATCGCCCAGGCGGACGGCCCGTCGAGACCGACCGGGGTGTCGTAGAGATAGTCCTGCATGCCGGTGAAGTCGGGGGTGAGCAGGTCGTCGCCGACCGGGTCCCGACCGTCGACCACCGGTTCCCGGATCACGGCGGTCTCGGGGATCGCGACCGGATGGGCGATCTCGACGGCCGGATCCGCGTTGAGCTCGTTGACGAGGCGGGCGACCGCCTCCCGGCCCCCCTCGACCCGGACGTCGTACCAGAGCGAGAGGTCGGGGCCGACCGTGCCGGCCCGCCGCTCGCCGATCGCCTTCCAGTGGCGGAGCGTGGCGCGGTCCCAGCTGAACGTCGGGGCGACCGCGTCGACGGAGCGCGCGGTCAAGGTCCCGTTGACGTGGGAGAGGTCGAGGCCGGTGTCGTCGACGAAGCGGCCGGCTTCGACGAGGACGTTGGATCCCTCGACGAACTTGACCTGGACCCACTCGGGGTCGAACCGTTCCAGGTCGGCCGCCTCCCAGGTCTGGACCGGGCTGACGACGCGGGTCATGGTGTCGAGGGCGTGGACGGCGAGCGGCGTGGCGAGGAACGCCGCGACGAGAACGACGATGGTGCGCTTCATGGGGCCTCCCCTATGACGAAACGCCGGGTTCCACGCGGGGGCCCGGCGGTGGAACGAGCCTTGCGGCGCGGTTGGAAACGCCGCAATTCTAGCACACCGATCCCCTCAGAGGGCAGGGGCGAGAACCTTTTCGGCGAACTGCTCCAGCGTCGTCGGAGTCGTCGTTCGTTCGGTGCGGGGGAACTCGACGCCCCGGTCGAACCACCCGTACATCGCGATGTAGCGCTGGGCGACGTCCTCGCTGACCCCCATCGATTCCAGCGACTCGCGCGCCTGCTCCGGCGAGACCTGGACGTGCTTCACCGGCTTGCCGATCCCCTTGCCGAGGATCTCGGCGGCCTCGTCGAACCGGTACTCGCGGGGCCCATGCAGGCGATGGATCTCGACGCCGGGCTCGAGCTTCGAAGTGAGCAGCCGAGCCGCTTCGTCGGCGATGTCTGACGTGGCGATCAGTGCGATCTTCGTCTCCGGCGAAACCGGCATGAAGACCGATCCGGCTTGCCGGATCGCATCGAGCTGCATGAAGTAGTTCTCCATGAAGGCGGTCGGACGCAGGATCACGAGCGCGGTCGCGTCCGGGCGCAGCGAGTGGAAGATCTCCTCGGCGTCTCGCAGGCCGAGGATCGGACCGGTCCCGGACTCGAGATCCGCTCCTTCGGAGGAGAGCAGGACGACCTGCCGGATCCCGTTCTCCTTCATGGCGTGGGCTCCGTTCTTGGCCACGCGACCTTGCTCTTCACGCATGTTCTCGGCCTGGGGGTTCGACGGGATCACGAAGAAGAGGGCATCGGCGTCCTTCGTCGCCTCGAGAACGAAGTCGGCGTCCGCCAGATCCCCTTGACGGATCGCGGCGCCCTGCTTCTTCGCCGTCTCCAGCTTCTCCGGGTTCCGGGCGAGCAGCACGAGTTCGTGTCCCTTCTGCTTCGAGAGGCGTTCGACCACTTTCGCGCCGACATTTCCCGTCGGCGCCGTCACGACGATCTTCATCTGCGAATGCTCCCTGTTGTCGGTTCTCGGTCACGAATCAAGACTTTCCATTTAACCGCATCGGGACGCAGATGTCCCGCGGTCCGCGCAACGGACCACGGGACATCCAGTTGGGGCGTGCTCGCGCGTCCGGGAGCGGCCGCTATTCCTTGACCAGCAGCACGTGGATCGCCTTGATCACGACGCGGACCCCGTCCCCCTCCTTCAGACCGAGGTCGTCGAGCGACTCCGTCGTGAGGACCGAGCCCATCTCGGAAGGAGAGGGGATCTCCAGCTTCACCTGGCTCATGACGTCGCCCTTCTTGATCCCGACGACCTTCGCCTCGATCTGGTTGCGCGCACCGTACTTCATGATCCCTCCTTGTTCACCGTCGGTCTATCCCAGCTCCTCGATCAACCGCTCGATCTGCCGCAATTCGTCCTGCTGCGCGTCGAGTCGCGATCGCTCCTTCTCGACGACCTCCGCGGGCGCCTTCGAGAGGAAGCTCTCGTTGCCGAGCTTCTTCTCGAGGCTCTGGATCGAGAGGAGCAGCTTCTCCATCTGCTTCTTCAGGCGGGCCCGCTCCGCTTCTCGGTCGACCACCCCTAGGAGATGGAACCGGGTCCCGGACACCGCGGCCGACGCCGCATCGCCAGGGCTCTCGATCGCATCGTCGATCAGCCGGACCTCCCCGAGGCGGGCCTGCGAGGCGAGGAGGTCCAGGTTCGGCTCGAGATGCGCCCGCTTCCCCTCGTCGACCTCGATGAGGAGATCGAGCCGCCGGCCCGGAGGGACGTTGTGGTGCGACCGCACGTTGCGGATCTCGCGGATCAGCTCCTGCAGCTCTGCGAACCGTTCCTCGAGGTCGCCGTCGATCGCCGTCGAGTCCGCCTTCGGCCAGGCCGCCCGGATCAGGAGCGTCTCCGCTTCCCCGATCGGTCCACGGCGCGGCGCGGTCTCGCCGAGCTTCTGCCAGATCGTCTCGGTGATGAACGGCATCACCGGGTGCAGCAGGCGGAGGATCGTGTCGAGGACGTGGGCGAGCACCGCCTTGGGACCCGCCTCACCCGCCTGGATCCGGCTCTTCGCGATCTCGAGGTACCAGTCGCAGAAGTCGTCCCAGACGAAGTGGTAGATCCCGTCGGCGAGCTCGTTGAACCGGTAGTCGCGCAACGCTTCGGTCGCGTCCCGGATCGTCGCGTGCATGCGGCTCCGGATCCACCGATCGGAGAGGTCGTCGTCGCCGGCCGTCTCGCTCCAGTCGGGGAGATCCTCGAGGTTGCGCATCACGAACCGCGAAGCGTTCCAGAGCTTGTTGCAGAAGTTGCGCCCGATCGTGAACTTCGGAGAGCTGTTCACCTTGCGTCCGTCGGGGAGCGTGACCTCCTCGACCGGCATGCGGACGTCCTGGGTCTGCGTGGTCATGCTCGCGAGCGTGAAGCGCATGGCGTCGGCACCGTGGCTGTCGACGATGACGAGCGGGTCGATCCCGTTGCCCAGACTCTTCGACATGCGGCGGCCCAGCCCGTCCTGGATCATCGTGTGGATGAAGACGTCCGGGAACGGGACGTCGCCGACGCAGTAGCGGCCCATCATCACCATCCGGCTGACCCAGAGGGTGATGATGTCCCGGGCGGTGCAGAGGACGTTGCCGGGGTAGTAGGTGTCCAGGAGGTCCGACCTTTCGGGCCACTCGAGCGTCGAGAACGGCCAGAGCGAGGAGCTGAACCAGGTATCGAGGACGTCGGGGTCCCGCTTCCAGCCCTTCGACTCGAGCCAGGCGATCGCTTCGGGATCGTCGCTCTCGAGGCAGACGGCGGTGCGCAGGGTCTCCGGCTCCTCGGGATGGGGATCGGTCCGAACGGCCGCGCGGATCGCGAACCGCTCCAGCCGCGCGCGGAACGGCTCCCCGGCGGCGGCGTCGAGCGCGGCGTCGGGGTCGCCGGCTCCCTTCGGAAGCTCGCGCGTCCAGAGCGGGATCCGGTGGCCCCACCAGAGCTGGCGGGAGATCGGCCAGTCCCGCAGGTTCTCCAGCCAGACCTGATAGGTGGTCGCGTACCGCTCCGGCACGAACCGGAGCCGCCCGTCCAGCAGCGGCTCGAGGGCGAGGCCGGCCAGGGTCACGCCGGGGAGGCCGGTCCCAGGGAGCGGCTCGGCCGATTCGATCCCCGGGATCGCCTTCTGGACGGCGACGTACCACTGGTCCGACAGGTACGGCTCGATCGGGACGTGGCTCCGGTAGCTGTGGCCGACCTGGTGGATGTACTCGCGGACCTCCTCGAGCAATCTCTCCTCGCGGAACCACTCGACGATCGCCTTGCGCGCCTCGAAGCGGTCCAACCCGAGAAACGTCTCGGCGTCGGTGCCGCGGGCGTCGGGCCAGCCGTAACGATCGGAGATCGTCCCGTCGGGGGCGAGCACGTTGATCATCTCCAGGTCGTGGCGCTGGCCGATCTGGTAGTCGTCGGGGTCGTGGGCGGGCGTGACCTTGAGGAAGCCCGTCGAGAACTTCGCCTTCTCGTCGTCGCTCTCCGGGTCGGGAAGGACCACGTGGTCGTCGGCGACGATCGGGATCAAACGGCCGACGAGCGGGAGGCGGACCTTCCGCCCGACGAGCGCCTTCGCCCGCGGGTCCGTCGGGTTGATCGCGATCCCGGTGTCGCCGAGCATCGTCTCGGGACGGGTCGTCGCGATCGTGATCGTCTCGACCCGCTCGCCGGCGATCTCGACCGGCTCGGCGAGCGGGTACTTCATGTAGTAGAAGTGGCCGTGGACCTCGCGGTGCTCGACCTCGTCGTCGGCGAGAACGGTCTGCGTCGCCGGGTCCCAGTTGACCAATCGCTTCCCGCGGTAGATCAGCCCGTCCTCGAAGAGCTTCAAGAAGGTCGCGCGGACCGCGCGGGCGCAGACCTCGTCCATCGTGAACCGGGTCCGCCTCCAATCGCAGGAGCAGCCGATCCGGCGGAGCTGGTTGATGATCCGAGTCTCGTAGTCGTCCTTCCACGCCTGGACCCGCCCGATGAACTCCTCGCGTCCGTACTCGGTCCGGCGCTTGCCTTCTTCCTCCTGGAGGCGCTTCTCGACGACCGTCTGTGTGGCGATCCCGGCGTGGTCGGTCCCCGGCATCCACAGGGTGTTCCGCCCGCTCATCCGGTGGTGGCGGATCAGGATGTCTTGCAGCGTGTTGTTCAGGGCGTGGCCCAGGTGCAGCTCGGCGGTGACGTTCGGCGGCGGGATCACGATGCAGTAGGAGTCGCCGGAATCGGTCGGCTCGGCGTGGAATCCGCCGGAGCGTTCCCACAGCTCGTAGGTCTCCGTCTCGAACGACTTCGGGTCGTAGGTCTGTCCGAGCTCACCGCTCATCGTTGGCTTCCCTCCTCCCCGTGCTCGCGGGCCTCGCGAATCGTCCGTACCGCCGCCGCGTCGCGCGCGGACAGGTCGGGGAAGTCGGGATCGCTCCCCACGTCCGGACGCCGCTTCCAGCTCCGCGCGCAGCGCGGGTACATCTCGCGCGTGTCGACGACCCGCACGAGCACGGCGGCGTCGTAATCGAGCTTGTCGACCCGATCGACGCGCGCGTACCCCACGCCGAGGAGATCCTCGAGATCGGTGATGTGTTCCTCGAGGAGGGTCTCGACGCTCTTGTAACGCGAGGCGACGTGAAAGACCGCTTCGGTGTCGAGCGGGTCCTTCACGCCCGAGTTTCGGATCCCCTCGAGCTTCAGGAGCCCGGACGTGCGCAAGGCGAACAGCTCCCGCCAGATCCAAGCGGCGCCGGGATCCCCCTTGCGCTTGGAGAACGCGGCGATCCCGACGTAGCTCGGCCCGGGATCGGTCGCCTCGGCGACGAGAGCGTCGTCCGGATCGGGCAGCAGGGCGAGGTGGACGTTGTCCGGCTCGTCCGGGCTGAGCGCGGGGATGTGGCCCCACGCCTCGTCGCACGTGTGCGGGATGATCGGCGCCAGGAGCTTGACCAGAGCGACGAGCGTCTCGTGGATCACCGTCTGGCTCGCTCGCCGCCGTGGCGCGTCCGGCGCCTCGCAGTACAGCCGGTCCTTCACCGCGGCGAGGTAGATGCTCGAGGCCTCGACCGTGCAGAACTCGTAGATCAGGCGGGCCGCCTTGTGGAACTCGTAGCCGTCGTAGGCCCGGCGCACGTCCCGGATCATGCGGTGCAGCTCCATCCGCATCCAGTGGTCGAGCGAGCGCTCGCGCGACGGGACGGCGTGGCGCGCCGGATCGAAGTCGTTGCAGGATCCCATCAGGAACCGGAGCGTGTTGCGGATCTTCCGATAGGCGTCCTCCGACTGGGCGATCAACGACTCGGAGCAGCGGATGTCGTCGTGGTAGTTCTGGCTGGCGGACCAGAGCCGCAGGATGTCGGCGCCGCGCTTCTGGAGCTGCTCGATGATGTCGATCGCGTTGCCGAGCGATTTGCTCATCTTGTGTCCGTCCTCGGTGACGACGAAGCCGTGGGTCAGGACGGTCTCGTACGGGGGGACCCCTTGCGTGCCGAGGGCCGGCAGGAGCGAGAGCTGGAACCAGCCGCGGTGCTGGTCGGATCCCTCGAGGTAGAGGTCGACCGGGATCCGGTCGGTCAGCCCCCGTCCGATCGCGGCCGAATACCAGCTCGATCCCGATTCGAACCAGACGTCGAAGATGTCGCGGCCCGGGGTGAGGTCTCCGATCGGGAAGCGGTCGGGAGCCTCGAGATCGGGGTCCTCCTCGGGAGCGTAGCCGGGCAGGAGCTGGTCCGGCGAGAGCGTGAACCAGGAGTTCGATCCGTGCTGACGGAACGCGGCGGCGACGGCCCGGACGCTGCGCTGCGTCAGCAGCGGATCGCCGTCCTCGTTGTAGAAGACCGGGATCGGCAGACCCCAGGCGCGCTGGCGCGAGATGCACCAGTCGGGACGTGACTCCAGCATTCCGAGGATCCGGCTGCGGCCCCAGCCGGGAATGAACTCGACCCCGCCATCGGGCTTGTCCCTGCCGCAGACGTCGAGGGCGCGGGCGCGAAGGGAAGCCCCCCCATCGGCCAGATCGCGATCGACCGAGATGAACCACTGCTTCGTCGCGCGGAAGATCGTGGGGCCCTTCGACCGCCAGTCGTGCGGGTAGGAGTGCCGGATCTTCTCGGTGTGGGCGAGCAGGCGATCCTGGCCGAGCCGCTCGAGGATCTTCGTGTTGGCGTCCCAGACCAGGACGCCGCGCAGCCACTCGGGAACGGTCTCGTCGAAGGTGCCGTCCTCGCGGACGGGGCAGTTGATCGGAAGCCCGACCGAACGACCCGTGGCGTAGTCCTCGGCGCCGTGACCCGGGGCGGTGTGGACGAGGCCGGTCCCCTGATCGAGGGTGACGTAGAGCGCCGGGACGACGGGGCAGCTCTTCCCCGGATGGATCGGATGGGCGTAGGTCGGCGCGATCTCCAGCAACTCCGCGCCGGTGATCCGGCCGACGACCTCGTGGGCGGAGAGCCAGGGGTCGGAGCCGCCGCCGAGGACGCCGGCGACGGTCGCGAGGAGGTCCTCGGCGACGAGGAACGTCATCGGACCGTCCTTGGTCTCGGCATGCACCGCCGCGTAGGCGAACTTCGGATGGACCGCGACCGCCTCGTTCGCGGGGAGGGTCCACGGGGTGGTCGTCCAGACCATCAGGCGGATCGAATCTCCCGGGCGATGCGGGATCCCGTCGGCTTTGCCGTCGATCGGAAGGGCGACGTAGATGCTCAGGTCGTCGCGGTCGTGGTATTCGAGCTCGGCGTCGGCGAGCGCGGTCTTGTTCTCGATCGACCAATGGACCGGCTTGAGCTGGCGGTAGACGACGTTCCGTTCGATGAGGCGTGCGAAGACCTCGATCGTGTCGGCCTCGTAGGCCGGGTCCATCGTGATGTACGGCTCCTCGAACTCGCCGAGCACTCCGAGCCGCTGGAACTGCTCCGATTGCAGCTTCGCGAACCGGGCGGCGTAGTCGTGGCAGCGCTTGCGGATCTCCATCGGCTCCATCCCGGCGGCGGCGCGGCCCAGCTCGTCGAGGACCCGCTGCTCGATCGGCAGCCCATGGCAGTCCCAGCCGGGAAGGTAGCGGGAGTCGTGGCCGGTCATCGTCTTGACCCGGACGACGATGTCTTTCAGGACCTTGTTCAGCCCGGTCCCCATGTGGATGTTCCCGTTCGCGTACGGGGGGCCGTCGTGGAGCAGGAACCGCGGAGCTCCTTTGCGCGCCTGGCGGATGCGGTGGTACAGGCCGTCGTTGCGCCACTTCTCCTGGATCGCGGGCTCCTTCTTCAGCAGACCGGCGCGCATGTCGAAGGCGGTCCTGGGGAGGTTCAGGGTGTCCTTGTAGACGTTCTTTTTGTCGGCCATCTTCGGTTCCTATGAGAGACGTGGTGTTGAGGTCATGGCCCGATCGGCTCGAGGCCGCGGACCGCGGACGTTCCTTCGGTGCGGCGTCGAATCGACCGGGCCGAGCACGGCTCAGCCGTGGGAGTGGTCGAGTATAGCGGTCCGGCGGGATCTGTCAATTCGCTAGAATTCCGGTCGTTAGAGCCGGCGCGTCGGCCGCGTTGGGGCCGGGCAGGCAACCCTGTTCCCAGGCTCCGATCCTCCCGCAGGGGGCGCCGAGGCAAGGCGAGTCGGCGCGCAGGGCGAAGCTGGCCGGGGTGCCGTCGCAGAAGAGGGGATCCGCGGAGAGGTTCCCGTCGGTCCCGAGGAGATCGGCGATCGGGCCGGTCCAATCGCCGCCGTCGTTGCCGAAGAGGTCGCAGCAGGCGATGGAGATCGTCCCCGCGCCGAAGATCCGGATCGCCGCGCCGGTGCGGCTGAACGCGATGATGGTCCGCGTCAGATCGATGGTCGCGTCGCCGCCCACGACGATCCCGCCGCCTTCGACGGCGAGATTGCCGGCGATCGTGCATTCGCTCACGCTCACGGGCCCGGAGAACCCGCACCCCCCGCCGGCCTCCGCGGCCTCGTTCCAGGCGATCGTGCAACGCCGGATGGAGCAGGGTCCGGCCGCATGGAGACCGGCGGAAGAGGCCGCTTCGTTGCCGACGATCAGGCAGCTCTCGATCCGCGGCGCGACCGCGTCCTCGACCAGGATCCCTCCGCCGAGGGCGCCGGCACGGTTCGCCTCGATCAGGAGGTCGTGGAGCACCGGTGAGCCGTAGAGGAACTGGAGCGCTCCGCCGGCCTCGCCGGCTCGATTCTCGAAGAAGTCGCAGGTCCGGATCATCGGGGAGGCGCTCTGCCCGGCGATCGCTCCACCGACGGCGGCCGCGACGTTTCCGTCGAAGCGGCAGTTGGTGATCCACGGATCGGCGTACTGACACCAGATCGCTCCGCCACCCTGCGCTTCGTTCGCCTCGAACCGACAATCGCGGATCGCGGTGACGCCGCCGTCCGTACAGGAGATCGCCCCGCCGAGGGTCGCCTCGTTCTCCCGGAAATGACACCCGAGGATGTTCACCGAGACCCTCTCGCAGAGGACCGCCCCGATCGACGCGCCGCGGATCGTGAGCTTGCTCAGGATCGCCCCGTCCTCCCCGGCGCGGAACGCGATCCCCCAACGCATCTCCTCCTCGGGTCCGCCGCAGTCGATCGTGCACATGGCGGCCGATCCGCTCTGCGAGCGGATCGTCGGGGCCTTGCCGCCGAGCACCAGGCTGTGATTCCCCGCACCGCGAAAGACGCCGTCTCCCAGCAGGATCGTGCCGAGCGAGTCGACGGCGTCGATCGCCGCCTGGATGGTCGGAGCGTCGCCCGATCCGTCCGGGAGAACGATGATCGTGTTCGTGCAGGAAGGACAGGTCGGATCCCCGTCGTCATCGTCACCACAGCCCATGCATGCGAAGAGTGC
This sequence comes from Candidatus Eiseniibacteriota bacterium, assembly GCA_014729455.1. Classification (GTDB taxonomy): domain Bacteria; phylum Eisenbacteria; class RBG-16-71-46; order CAIMUX01; family VGJL01; genus WJJW01. The sequence goes on along the minus strand of WJJW01000025.1, from coordinate 2,555 downwards.
GGCTCCGACCAGGAAGACCAGTGCGCGACGAACGAAGCGGTCCATTCGCTCATCTCCTCGTCTTGCGGATGTGCCAAACGACGGTCCCGAGGATCGCGCGCACCTGGATCGGGCCGAGGGCGCGGCTGTCGAGGCTCTCCTCATGGGTGCCCCGGACGACCGCTCTACGTCGGTCGGGGGAGACCTCCGTCACCCGCTTGATCAGGAGTCCATGCAGGTCGTCTCGGAAGGCGACGACGTCCCCGACCTTCACAGAACGGACAAGATAGGGGATTCTGGACACGAGCACAAAATCCCCATCTCGGTAGTCCGGCATCAAGCTCGTGCCGGTCACGCGGAGCAGCCGGACGATGCGGTTCCTCCCGGCGGCGCAGGCGGCCGCCGTCTCTAGAGGGCCGGGTAGACCAGCTCGAGACCCGGCGCGTACGGCGCCTTCGCCCGCTTCGTGGCGACCTCCTTGGTCTTCCAGAAGAGCTCGGCGAATTCGTTGACCGCCGCGACGAGCTGCACCGCGGCTTCGCGGTCGGCGGTCTGGCGGCACTTGGAGCCGAGCTGCATGATCTTGTGCGTGATCCCGTGCACCTCGGGGTGCTTCTCGACGTGGTGCGGCTTGATGTAGTCGCCCCAGATCACGCGGACCTCGTGCTTCACGCGCTCCGCGTGTTCTTCCTTGACCTCGATGTAGCGCGACATCGTGTTGTGGTACTCGAGGTCCTTGTCCTTGTGATCCGCCGCGAACTCGGTCATGAGGTCGATCATCCGCACGACCGTGAGAGCAGGGATCTGCGCCATGATCGGATCGTAGATCCCGCAGGGGATGTCGCAGTGAGCGCGAGCCCGCTCGAAACCGATCCTCTCGTCAAGCTTCGTCAACATTCGGTGAACCATGAATCCCTCCTCGCGACGCGCCCGCCCGTCGGGCGTTCGCCGTATCCATTCATCAGATGACTTCGCAGCGACCGACCACGTTCCCAGATCGTCGGGAGCGTGTCAACTCGGCCCGCTCAAGCGATCTCGATGTTCTGATCCAGGTAGATGTCCTGGATCGAGTTCAAGAGCGCGATCCCGTCGCGCATCGGACGCTGGAACGCCTTCCGGCCCGAGATCAGACCCATCCCGCCCGCGCGCTTGTTGATCACGGCGGTGCGGACCGCTTCCTTGAGATCGCTCTCTCCCGCCGAGGCTCCTCCGGAATTGATCAGCCCGATTCTCCCCATGTAGCAGTTGGCGACCTGCCAGCGGGTCATGTCGAGCGGATCGTCGGAGCAGAGCGACTCGTACATCCGGGGGTGCGACTTGCCGAACTGGATCGCGGTGAAGCCGCCGGTGACGGTCGGCAGCTTCTGCTTGATGATGTCGGCTTCGATCGTGACGCCGAGGTGGTTCGCCTGGCCCGTGAGATCGGCGGCGGTGTGGTAGTCGACCCCGTCCTTCTTGAAGGCGCTGTTCCGCAGATAGCACCAGAGGATCGTGGCCATGCCGAGGTCGTGCGCCTGCGCGAACGCCTGGGAGACCTCCTCGATCTGCCGATCGGACTCCTCCGATCCGAAGTAGATCGTCGCCCCGACGGCGACCGCCCCCATGTCGAAGGCCTGCTCGACCGACCCGAACATCCGCTGGTCGTAGCTGTTGGGATAGGTGAGCAACTCGTTGTGGTTCAGCTTGACGATGAACGGGATCTTGTGCGCGTAGCTCCTCGACATCGCTCCCAGAACGCCCAAGGTCGACGCGACCGCGTTGCATCCCCCTTCGAGGGCGAGCCGGACGATGTTCTCGGGATCGAAGTAGATCGGCTCCGGGGCGAACGAGGCTCCCGCCGAGTGCTCGATCCCCTGATCCACCGGGAGGATCGAGAGGTATCCGCTCCCTCCGAGCCGCCCATGGTCGAAGAGCCGCTGGAGCGAGGCGAGAACCCGGTTGTTCCGATCGGACCGGGCGTAGATCCGGTCGACGAAGTCGGGTCCCGGGCAGTTGAGATGTTCTTTCGGGATCGTCGTGCAGGGCCGTTGGATCAGCTCCGCGGCCTCGTCACCGAGAATCTCCAGGATGTTGGCTGGCATCGGTTCCATCCTTCCGTACGATGTTTCCTCGTGTCGTTCCTGCAAGATCCACCATGGTAGTATTCGCCGTTCGCGGATGGCAAGAGCGCGGCGGAGCGTGAGGAGCGTTGATCAACGGCCCCGCTCGGCGGTGTCTTCCCGGTCGAGCTGCGCGAGGACGAGGCGATCGGTCGGGAAGGCGAGCGGGACACCCGGATCAGGCGCCGGAACGAACCGGAGACGATCGAGATCGTCCCCGGCGCGCAAACGTCCGCCGACCGGTTCGCAGGCGAACCAGATCCCGACGCTCTGGTGGTCCGGATCGTGGAAGTTCGAGTGGACCGCGAGAAGCGTGCCCACTTCGACCCGAAGACCAGTCTCTTCTTCGATTTCCCGGACGAGCGCTTCGCGCAGATCCTCGTCGAACTCCACGTATCCGCAGGGGAAGCAATAGGTGCCGCGGTAGCTCGCCCGGCGGCGTCCGAACAGGTAGCGGGTCGACACGCCGGCCTCGGT
>WJJW01000172.1 GCA_014729455.1 Candidatus Eiseniibacteriota bacterium | reverse complement strand
GAGGGGCATCGCGCCGGGTTCCGGCGCCGGCGCGACGCCGCCCTCGCGGCGGCGTTGTGGTTGGCGTCGTGCTTCGTCTCCCCGGCCGCGGAAGCATCGTTCCCGCTCGACGGCCGGATCGGGTTCGAGGTCGACGGCCTCGGCGAGGACTACCGGATCGATCTCGGCGACGGGGTCGAGGAGCAACTCGACGAGGAAGTGGTCCGATCCCGGGAGCTGTCGAGCCTCGCTCTGCTCGAGTTGCGTTTCGACGCGGGGCAGCGCACGGGAACGTGGTTCGCCGGGACCGAGATCGCCCGGGCGGGACCGGACCGGCGACGCCACCATCTTCACCTCGAGGCGGGGCTCACGCGCGGCAACGACCGGTTCCGGATCGAGAACCAGTGGGACGCGCAGTCCGGTCCCGAGGAACCGGCGCCGGGGATGCAGGACCGGGTGGCCGCGACCTGGGAGCGCGACTCCCTGCCCGGCGGCCTCCGCTCCCGCCTCCGCGCCGGAGCGACCTGGTCCCGCTCGTGGGACGATTCCCTCGTCGCGCTCTTCGACTATCGCAGCTTCCGCGGCGAGCTCCAGCTCCGGCGCGACCTGACCGAGCGGCTGGAGGTGCGCGGCGAGATCGGCGTTCGGACGAAAGAGGCGTTTCGATCGCGCACGGGATCCTACGACGCGTGGATCGCCGAGCTGGAGGCGTACGGATCGGTGTTCACCGCGCGCGATCGTCTCGCCGCGCTCCTCCGGCGCGAGCGGCGGACCTACGCGTCGGCCGGCGCCGACGGCGCGGGGATCCCGTCGTCCTCGAGCTGGTCTTCCGATTTGCGCTACGAACTGCCTCTCGGTCCGCTGGTGCGCCCGTTCCTGGAGCAGCGGACCGAATTGCAGGACTACGATGGGACCTCGGACGTCTTTCAGGATCACCGGCTGTGGGAGGGGAGGATCGGCGGCGACTGGTCTCTCGATGCGCTCTTTGGCGCCGCCCGCGAGACGGACCTGCTCGCCGATCGGTGGCGGCTGCGGACGGCGGCCGAGCTGGAGCTGTTCCGGGCGCTGGACTCGCCGGAGGACAGCCTGCGCTTCTCCTCCACGTACGACGCGTTCGGTGCGCTTCTCGGAGTTTCCCGAGAAGCGGGCGGCTCCCTCTGGTTCGACGTCGCGCTCGAGGTCGGCCGTCGCGAGTACCGGAACGGGGGAGGGGCGACGAACCTCGATCTGGAGGGGCTCAGCTTCCGGTTCACGACGAGCGACTTCACTTACGTCCGCACGACCGTCCTCGCGGAGTGGAGCCCCGTTCCCTGGCTGCGCGCGGAGGGGTTCCTGCAGTGGGACGACGAGCGGCACGACGTGCGATCGGACGACTTCGAGATCTGGATCCTGAACGCGTCGTTGACGCACCCGTTCTGAACGTTCCGTATCGGATCCGGGTGGCGCGGTCGCGCGCGCCGCCGTAAGCTGGCGGCGTACGAGTCGAGGCGAGGCTCCGGGGGGGATCGATGCCGAGTCTGCGAAAGATCTTCTTCGAAGACCTGGGGACCAAGGCGCTCGCCCTGGTCCTGGCCCTGGCGATCTACGTCCATGTCTTCTCGGGACAGGAGCGGGAGCTGACGTTCCGCATCCCTCTGGTGATCTCCCCTCCGCCGACCGGGCTCGCTTACGCCAGCGAGGTCCCGGAGCAGGTGCGTGTGCGGGTGCGGGCGACCGGCGCCGATCTCGTCAAGCTCTCGACCCGACGGTTCTCGGCCGAGGTGAAGCTCGAAGATCCCGAGGAGGGGGCGTGGCAACGACCGCTCCACGGTTCCGACGTGAAGTTCCCCCACGGGGTCCGGCCGGTTTCCGTGGAGGTCCTCGAACCGCGCGTCCTGAATCTCCAGATCGAACCGCTCCGGACGGTTCAGATTCCCGTCAAGCTGAGGACCGACGGCGGCTTGGCGCCCGATCGGGCGCTGGCCCGGTCCCCGGAGATCGAACCGCCGCGGATCGAGGTCCGGGGACCCCGTTCGCGGATCGAGGCGGTCGATTCGATCCCGACCGTTCCCGTCCAATTGGGGCCGGAGATTCCCGACGGCGAGCAGCGGGTCGCCCTGGATCTGCCGGAAGGGGTCACGACGCAACGCGACAGCGTGCGGGTCCGGCTCGACGTGGAGCGGCGGATCGTCCGCGACTACGGCCCGATCGCCATCGAGCGGCTTCCGCCGCAGGGGGATCGTCTCGAGGCGATGTGGCCCGACTCCGGGATGGTCGTGGTCAGCGGCGCCGCGACGATCGTGGAACGGCTGAATCCGTCTCGGATCCGGCTGCTCGCCGATCTCCGAGGACGGCCGAACGGGGAGGCGCGGATCGTTCTGCGTCCGATCGTCCCCGGCCTCCCCGCGGGCGCGCCGGTCCAGGTCCGGGCGATGCCCGACAGTGTTTCGGTGCGGCTCCGCTGAGGGTCGCCAACCTGCGGGTGGGGATGCAGATACGCCGGAGATGGGCCGCTTTTTCGCCTTGACACCCCCCGGGGCCGTTGTTAGCGTGTACCCGCTTGCAATCATGCAAGTTTGCGCGATCGTGCGATCGACTTTTCGTTCCTTGCATGGGGACCAAGCGGGGGGTAGGTTGCGGACCCTGAGGAGGGAATCAGGATGACGAAGGCCGACCTGGTGGACGAGATTGCCGACCGGACCGGTTTGACGAAGAAGGATGTCGCGGAGACGGTGGACGAGTTTCTGGAAGCCGTGTCGCGCGCCTTGGTCCAGGGCAAGCATATCGAGATTCGCGGTTTTGGCACCTTCAAGGTGAAAGACCGGCGTTCCCGCATCGCCCGGAATCCCCGCACCGGAGCGCAGGTCCAGGTGCCGCCCCGGAGGGTTCCCGTCTTCAAGGTCTCGAAAGAGCTCAAGGACAAGGTCGCCGCGGCCGGCAGCCCGACGACGACGTAGGCGACGACGCGTCCCGAATCGCCGAGCCGCGGAACGGATCGTGCGGTGAATGATCCGGAGAGCCCCGGGCCCCACGAGGGTCCGGGTGTCCTCTACCTGGTCGCCACGCCGATCGGCAACCTGGAAGACGTCACGCTCCGTGCGCTCCGCGTGTTGCGTGAGGTCGCCTGGATCGCCGCGGAGGACACGCGGCGGACCCGGATCCTCCTCCGAGAGCACGACATCGAGAGCAAGACGCTGATCTCCTACCATGCCCACAACGAGCGCGTCCGCTTGCCGCAGCTCCTCGCGCGGCTCGGTGCGGGGAACGACGGCGCGCTGGTGACCGACGCGGGCACGCCCGCCGTCTCCGATCCCGGGTTCCTCCTGGCGCGGGAGGCGCGGTCCGTCGGGATCCGTGTGGAGGTGGTCCCGGGCCCCTCCGCCGTGCTGGCCGGATTGCTCGCGAGCGGATTGCCCTGCGAGCGTTTCGTCTTTCTCGGATATCCTCCCCCGAAGGGGGCGTCGCGGAGTCGGTTCATCGACGCGTTTCTCGAAGAGGAGAGGACGGTCGTGTTGTTCGAGTCGCCCCACCGGATCGAGAAGCTCGTGGAGCGGATCGTGGAGCGGGAGCCGCATCGGCCGCTCGCGATCTGCCGGGAGTTGACCAAGCGGTTCGAGGAGACGCTGCGCGGGACGGCGCCGGAGTTGCTCGCCGAGCTGCGCCGCCGTCCGCGAAAGGGGGAGCTCACCGTCGTGGTGGGACGTCGGGAAGGCCGAGACAAACCCGAGAGCCGGAGAAGGTCGAGTGCCTAGGCGGTCCTGGAAGGAGTCGGGCCGGGCGTTCGTCGCACCCGTCGGTCGGGGGATCGCCGCCGCCGGTATCTCGGCCGATGCGGTGACGATCACGGGGCTCCTTTTCGCGGCGGGCTGCGGAATGTTCCTCGCCGTCGGCGAGGGGAGGATCGCCGCCGTGTTCCTCGTGGCCAGCGCGCTCTGCGATCTGCTCGACGGCGCGGTCGCGCGCGCCCGGGGCGGAGGAACCTCCTTCGGGGCCGCCCTCGACTCGACCGTGGACCGCTACGGCGAGGCGCTGATCCTCGGCGGCGTGTTGATCGACGCGACCGTCCGGGGTGCCGAAGCGGGCCTTCTCTGGCTCTGGATCGCCGCGCTGTCCGGTTCGTTCCTGACCTCGTACGTCCGGGCGCGGGCCGAGGGGCTCGGCCTGCGCTGCGACGTCGGCCTCATGGAGCGGCCTCACCGGCTCGTTCTCCTCGGGATCCTCTGCCTGCTCGGTCCCCCCGCCGTTCCGGTCCTCCTGGGCGTGCTGGCGGTCGGCTCGCACATCACCTTCGTCCAGCGGCTGCTCCTGATTCGACGGGAGGGCCGGAGCGGCCGGCCGGCGGGCGGATGAGACGGCGCGGGCGTCTGGTCACCTTCGAGGGGATCGAAGGATCGGGAAAGTCGACGCAGATCGCTCTCCTCGCCGATCGGATCCGCG
>WJJW01000171.1 GCA_014729455.1 Candidatus Eiseniibacteriota bacterium | reverse complement strand
GCGCGAATCCGGGTCGTCCGTCCGGGCGATCCGCCCACCCCGCAGGGGATCGCCGAGAGGATCGGCGGGGCGCTGGCGTTCGACGCCCGACTCGGCGGGACCGGCGCGATCCCCGAGGCGGTCGTGCACGCGCGGATCGACGATCTGCACCTCTACCGCGCCCGCGCCGACTCGGTGATCGGGCTCGTGCGCGTGCGACCCGACGCGCTGGTCCTCGAACGGCTCGACTGGCTCCGCGAAGGAAATGCCTCCCGGGCCGAGGGGTCGTATCCGATCCGATTGAGCCTGGTCCCCGGCCGGACCCGGGTCGATCCGCAGGGACCGGTTCGTCTCGACGCGGACCTGCCCGAGATCGATCTCGGGATCGTGCGGGCGATCTCCCGCGACATCGTCGACCCGGAGGGGACGCTCTCGGGCCGGGTGGCGCTGCGCGGCACGCCGGAGCGGACCTGGCCCGAAGGAACCGTGACGATCCGCGAAGGCGGGATGCGGATCCCGAACCGCGAAGAGCGGCTCCGCGAGATCGAAGCGCGCATCACCCTCGATTCCTCGGGCGTCGTGATCGAGGAGGCGCGCGGACGTGTGGGGGAGGACGGCCGGATCGAAGCGCGCGGGACCTTCCGGGATCTCGCCTCCTTCGACCTCGAGGCGGAGGTCCGCGACGCGGTCGTCTTCGAGACCGGTCTCTACCACTTCACCGCCGACGGGGACTTCCGCGCTTTTCCGGTGGAGGAGGACGAGGAGCAGGTTCCGCTGATCGTCGGAACGGTCGAGGTGCAGGAAGGGGCGATCGTCGGGGATCTGGCCAAGGCGCCCGCTCCCCCGTCGGGCTCGGTGCGCGAGCCGAGCCCCTGGAGGGCCGAGATCGACATCTTCGCTCCGGGGAACATCCGGCTCCAGACCGCCGTCGCCTCGGTCGATCTGGGCGAGGCGGAGAACCTCCACGTGAGCTTCGACGATCCCCGGCTCAACATCAGTGGAGGGATCCAGGTGCTCGGGGGCCGCTACCGGGTGTTCAACAACATCTTCACGATCCGATCCGGGAGCGTCGAGTTCCGCGACACGGGACGAGGGGTGGTCGAGCCGATCCTCGACGTCTACGCGGAGACGCAGGTGCGGGTCTGGACCGCCGACCAGCAGGAGGCGGAGACCGAGACGATCGAGATCCACGTCACGGGACCGGTGACCGAGCTGAACCTCGATTTCGCTTCCGAGTCCGACCGATCCACCGAGGAGATCATCGCGTTGCTGAGCATCGGCCGGCTGCGCGACGAGACCGGCGGGATCGGCGTGACGTCCTCCTCGCGCGACTACCTCCTGACCGAGGCGGTCTCGCAGATCGAGTCGCAGATCAGCCAGCTCATCGGCCCGCTGCAGAACGTGACGGTTCTTCCGGGGGAGGAGCCGGGCGGGGCGTGGCAGCTCAACGTCCGCCAGACGATCCTCCCGCAGGTCTCCCTCGCCTACACGCGCGAGCTGGCGAGCACCGCGGGGCAAGAGGTCAGCGTCCAGTACAACCTCGGCGGGCAGCTCTACCTGAACGCCGCGGTGGAGACGCGACAGGAGGAGGGGGCGCCGGCGGAGCGGTACTCGCTTGACCTCAAGCTCCGCTTCGAGTACAGATAGGGCTCCGCTCGAACGATCCCCCGGCGGGATCGACCGTTCCGGTTTCGACCCGGAAACCACCGTCCCATCCGAAGGAGGAAGCGTGCCGCCCGACGATCCGAGGAGCCTGCTTCTCGACGGGTTGAACGACGTGCAGCGCCAGGGGGTCGAGCACGGCGACGGGGCGCTGTTGATCCTGGCCGGAGCCGGCAGCGGCAAGACGCGGGTCCTCACGCATCGGCTCGCCCATCTCGTGGCGGTCCACGGCATCCCGCCCACCCGGATCCTCGCCGTCACCTTCACGAACAAGGCGGCCGGAGAGATGCGCGAACGGGTCGCTGGTCTTCTCGGGATCGAGGATGCGCGGCAGCTCTGGATGGGGACGTTCCACTCCATCTGCCTGCGCCTGCTCAAACGCCACCAGGAGCGGCTCGGCTTCCGCGGGACGATGACCGTCTTCGACGTCGAGGATCAGACCAGCCTCATCCGGCAGGTCGTCAAGGAGCTCGGGAGCGAGGAGAGCGGGGTCCGCGCCCGCGACGTGCAGTCCACGATCTCGGCGGCGAAGAACCTCATGCTCGACCCGGACTCCTTCGAGCAGAACGGCATCGGTCCGGCGCGCCGGAGGATCGCGCGGATCTGGCGGGCGTACGAGGCCCGTCTGCGTGCCCAGGACGGGGTCGACTTCGACGACATCCTGCTGCTGACGCTGCGCCTGTTCGAGACGAATCCCGAGATCCAGCAACGGTACGCCGAGCGGTTCCTGCACGTGCTGGTCGACGAGTACCAGGACACGAACCGCGCGCAGTTCGGCATCGTTCGCCGGCTCGCCTCCCATCACGGGAATATCTGCGTGGTCGGAGACGACGACCAGTCGATCTACCGGTGGAGAGGGGCGGACATCACCAACATCCTCGAGTTCGAACGACACTTCGCCGCGGCGCGCGTGCTGCGGATGGAGCAGAACTACCGGTCGACCGGACGGATCCTCGATATCGCCAACGCCGTGATCCGGAACAACCGCGGACGCAAGGGGAAGACGATCTGGACCGATCGGGGGCAAGGCGATCCGGTCCGCCTGCACGTGGCGGAGGATGAAGAGGCGGAGGCGCGCGAGGTGGCCCGGAGGATCGAGGAGGAGATCGGAGCGGGACGCTCACCCGAGGAGATCGCCGTCCTCTACCGGACGCACGCGCAGTCCCGTCCGATCGAGGAGGCGTTGATCCGCGGCAGGATCGCCTACCGTGTCGTCGGCGGGGTGGCGTTCTACCAGCGCCGGGAGGTGAAGGATCTGCTCGCCTACCTCCGGCTGATCGTCAACCCGCTGGACGAGGTCTCGTTCCGGCGCGCCGCGCTCGCCCCGCGCCGCGGAGCGGGCGAGACCACGTGCGATCGGATCGTCGCCGCCGCGCGGGAACGGGACACCGATCTGCTGGTCGCGGCGGTCCATGCGGCGGACTGGGGGGTCGCCGGCCGGGGCCTCCCGGCGCTCGCCTCGGCGGCAGAACTGCTGCTGAGCTACCGCGGCGAGGCCGACCTCGCGCCGCACCGCCTGATCGAGGAGATCGCCGGGCGGATCGACTACCGCGGATGGCTGCAGCGGACCCAGGAGTCGGACTGGGAGGATCGGTGGGCACACGTCCTCGAGATGGTCGAGGGGGCGCGCGGCTACGGGGAGTCGGAGGAGCAGGCGGATCTCGCCGGCTACCTGGAGCAGGTCGCGCTGTACGCGCAGACCGACGATCTGCGCGCCGGCGAAGGCCGGGCCATCCTGATGACCGTGCACAACGCGAAGGGCCTCGAGTACGAGGTCGTGTTCGTGACCGGACTGGAGGAAGGACTGTTCCCGCACTTCTCCTCGCTGGACGACCCGGAGGAGCTCGAGGAGGAACGCCGGCTCTTCTACGTCGCCGCGACGCGGGCGCGCCAGCGGTTGTTCCTCTCCGGCTGCCGCGTGCGCCGCCGGATCAACTTCGTCGCGGGGGCCGATCTGAGCCGCTTCCTCGGCGAGATCCCGCGGGAGATGCTGGAAGCGGATCCGTACGCCGGATCGTTCGGCTTCCGGGCGAGGCTCCGGCCGTTGCGCGGCCGGCCGGCGGAGCCGGAGCCGTTCAGCGAGGAGGACGAACCGATCGTCGAGCGGGAGCCGAGCGTCGTCTCCGGCGCGGGGCTCGTCGCGCGGCACGTGCGCTACGGCACCGGGCAGGTCCTGCGGATCGACGGGGCCGGGGATCGCGCGCGGGTCGAGGTCCGCTTCCCCGGCTGGGGGGTGAAGCGGATCCTCCGCTCCTACTTGAAGCTCGAGGAGTCGTGAAGCCGGAGCCGATCGATCTCGGAGCGCTGCTCCGTCTGGCGCGTCTGGCCCTGAGTGAGGAGGAGACCGCGCGCCTGGAGACCGACCTGCAACGTCTCATCCCCGTCCTCGAGCGGCTGGAGACCATGGACCTCGGGGATGCGGATGCGATCCCGACGGCGGAGGCGGAGCGGGGCGTCGCTCTGCGAGAGGACCGTGTTCGCGC
>WJJW01000170.1 GCA_014729455.1 Candidatus Eiseniibacteriota bacterium | reverse complement strand
GCACCGTGATGAGCTGGTTGACCATCCCGTTCTGCTCATTGACCAGTTCCGCCTTGAGCTCGACGCCCTGGACGACGTCGCGCTTGATCCAGAGATCTCCTTTGTTGAAGAGCCGGCCTGCATCGATCCCACTGGTGATCTCGCCCTCGGCCCAGGTCAGGTGACCCTCGTTCGTGATGTTCCCGGATAGAAAGAGATCGCCGCGGATGGCCGGCCCGTCCTCCTCGCCCGCCGGCGACATGCCCAGCGTGAGCGCGCCACCCGACGCGATCTGATGGTACCCCTCTCCGGAGGTGTCGATCTCCAGGCGGCCGGCCCCCTCGACGCGAGCCTGCCCGGACACATACAGCCCAGCATCTCTGCTGGAGGCAACGAACCGAAGCTTCGCGCCATCCTCGACGGTGAACATCCCCCCGTCGAGGAACGTGAGCCCTCCCAACGTGTAGGTCCCGGAAGCGCTCTGGAACTCGCTTCCCGGTTCCATGACGAAGATGGTTTCCGCGCCCCCGGAATTCCCCTGGAACCGAAAGAGGCCCCCGTTCTCGAACCGCGTGAGGATGGTGTCCAGGCTACCGTCGGTCAGGTTGTCATCGGAGAACCAGTTCCCTTCGTTGGCGATTGTCGCTTCGAATCCCCGGACTTCGGCCTCCTGGATCACGGTGCCGTGGTTTTCGAACCTGGCGAGGTAGAGATCGTGATCCCCGGTGCTCTCCACCACGCGCAGTGTGTCGCCGGTGAATCGATACGTCCCGTTGAACGAAGCGACGAGCGTAGCCCGCTCCCAGATGCAATTCCCGGTGATGTTGAGGCCAGGAGCCCAAATCTGGGGGGTATCGGTCCCCCCGCCCAGGAGCAGATCCCGAAAGCTCGACGCGGCCGATACGGCGAAGTTGGACCTGAGCTGGACGGGAAGCTCGGCGGTGACCTTGTGGATGTCGAGGGGAATGTCGGCGATCACGTAATCGCCCGCAGGCGCGTTCTCGAGGATCTCCGCCTCATCGCCCTCCTCGGACGGCACCCCCATCGGATCCCAGTTGTTCTCCCGGCTCCAGCGGCTGTCAGGCAGATCGTCGCCCGTCCAGCTGTAGCTCGTCGCTCCGGCGGTTCCGGCGATGAGCAGGAAACAGGCGAGGGCGCTCATCAGCTTCGATGCGATGCGTCTCTGATCGACCCTGGAGTTCGTGAAGGCGTGGTGCATCGGAATCCCTCCGGGAGACTTCCCGGCTCGGGCCGGGAGCGGGCGATGCGGCCGGTCGGGCGGAATGAGAACGCACGATGATGACACAACAGCACCGCGCGTTCAATGACGTTGGGGAGGAGCCGAGGCCGGCGTGTCCTCTTGTGGTCGGTCCATCGAACCGCCGGCCGGGTCTGTTCCTTGTCGGCTCCCTTCACAGGAAAATGAGAAAGTGCACACTTTCTTCTTGACAAGGTACAGAGTCGGGGTGACTTGACGCGAACCGAAGATCACGTTTCCTGCCCTTGTGCGCTTCCTCAAGGCTCGCTAACGGCTTTGCAACGCCGATCGGATGTTCGTTCCTCTCGGTGCCCCCGTCGCTTCGTCCTGCGGCTCGCTGAGCGCTGCTGAAAGCGGGTGTATAAATGAATTCATGAAAAAGAACAGTGCGAATCCTGGATCCCCCGTCGCATCGCCGGAACGCGTCCTTTCCCGGATCAGATCGCTCGACGATCGGGAGCTGCTGATGAGGATCGATCGTCTCGTCGAACGCGAGCGCAATGCGACGACCTCCCTCGTCGCTCACCTGGCCGAGATGGACCGCCGCCGGCTCCATCTCGCCCGGGGCTACTCCTCCCTCTTCACGTACTGCACGCAGGCGCTCCACCTCTCCGAGCACGCGGCATACAAGCGGATCGAGGCGGCGCGCGCGGCCCGGCGGTTTCCCGTCCTCCTTCCACGGCTGGCGGAGGGGGCGTTGCACCTGTCGGCGGTCGTCGTTCTGGCGCCGGTGTTGACGAAGGAGAACCACGCGGCGTTGATCGAGGAGGCCCGGCACAAGACCAAGCGGCAGGTCGAGGAGATCGTCGCCCGGGTCCGTCCGGCGCCTCCCGTCCCCACGCTCGTGCAGAGGCTTCAGGCGCCGCAGGAGCCCGCTCCGGTCCAGGAACGTACGGTCCCGTCGCCACCGGCTCCGACCGCTCCACTTTCGCCCCCCGCTCCTCCACCGCGGCCGTTCGTGGCTCCGCTGGCGCCGGAACGCTACAAAGTACAGTTCACCGCGAGCGGGGAGATGCACGATCGGCTCCAGCGGGCGCGGGCCCTCTTGCGGCACAAGGTCCCCGACGGCGACGTCGCGCAGATCTTCGACCTCGCCCTGATCGCCCTGATCGAGAAGGCCGAGGCGCGCAAGTACGGGAAGCGACGGACCGCGCGCAGCGCGGAAGGTGGGAAGCGGGAGGGTACGAAACCGCAGGGCTCGAAGCGGCAGGGCTCGAAGCAACCCGTGAAGAGAGGGAGCGATCGCAAGCGGACGATCCCCGCGGAAGTCCGCCGCGCCGTCTGGGAG
>WJJW01000169.1 GCA_014729455.1 Candidatus Eiseniibacteriota bacterium | reverse complement strand
GTCTCGATCGCCCTGCAGTACGGCGTCCCGCTCGCGGTGCTGGTGCGCAAGTTCGTGCATACCCGTTTCGAGCCTTCCGGCGTGACGATGAACCCGCAGATCCGGATCGCCCGATCGATCGCCGACTACATCTTCCGCTGGCTGGCGCTGAAGTTCCTCCCCGACGCGCTCCCGGAGAGCGAGGAGGAGAAGCGCACGACCGTCGAGGAGGAGGATGCCGCGCCGGACTCGTCCGGGGAACGAGGCGCGGAGGCGACCGAGGCGGAGAGGAACGGGAACGGATCGTTCGCCGCGGAGCTGGACGCCCCGCCCTGCCCGGTCTGCGGATCGCTCATGGTCCGCGCGGGCCGCTGCGAACGTTGCTTGAACTGCGGGACCTCGAACGGCTGCTCGGGTTGACCTCGGGGGCCGCCGGCCCCGGCCGAGGAGCGGAGGAGCAGGGATGCGGATCTACACGAAGGGGGGCGATCGCGGGGAGACCGGCCTGATCGGCGGCCGCCGGGTCGGCAAGGACCACCGGCGGATCGCGGCGTACGGCGAGGTCGACGAGCTCAACGGCCAGATCGGATGGCTGCGCGTGGCGGTGGACGATCCGGACGTCGATCGGTTCCTCGGCACGATCCAGAGCCTGCTGTTCGAGACGGGAGCGGAGCTCGCCAATCCCGGTCCCCGAGAGCCGGACGATCCGGGGGTGCGGGAATCCGACGTCCTTTCCATCGAGCGGGAGATCGACCGACTCGAGGCGGACCTCCCCCCGCTGCGGCGCTTCATCCTCCCGGGCGGTTGCGAGGCGGCGGCCCGCGCCCAGATCACCCGGTCGGTCTGTCGCCGCGCCGAACGAGGGACGGTCGCCCTGCTGCGCGAGGAGCCCGGCGAGACGCAGATCGTTCCGCTGCTCAACCGGCTCTCGGACTACCTGTTCGTCCTCTCCCGATGGCTGAACCGGCGGGCGGGAACCCCGGAGCCGACGTGGTCGGCGCGATCGGGGGATCCTCCCGAAGAGGAGCTCCGCGACCGGCCCGAGAGTATTGATTGACGTTCGCGACCCGGAACGCGAACCTCCGGGCGGAAGGTCGCTCGCCCGAGAGGCCTTCCGGGAAGGAGCCGGCACAATGGTGACCCTGCACGCGGAGGCCAACCGGAACGTCACGAAGATCACCCTCGAGGGCGTCCCCGATCGCCCCGGCATCGCCGCGGAGATCTTCGGCACGCTCGGCAACCAGGGGTACAACATCGAGCTGGTCGTCTCCACCGGCGGCGAGGGCGGACGCGCCGACATCAGCTTCGGCGTCTCACGCACCGAGGAAGAGGCGGTCCTGCGGGCCCTCGAGACGATCCGGGACGAGGTCGGCGCGCGCGCCCTGCACGCGAACTCGAACGTCGCGCTCGTCAGCATCGTGGGCCAGCACCTGTCGACCGAACCGGGGATCGCGGGACGGATGTTCACCGCCCTGTCGAAGACCGGGATCAACATCGAGATCATCTCCACCTCGATGTCGTCGGTGACCTGCCTCATCGAGGAGGCGCGGACCGAGGAGGCGCTGGGCGCGCTTCGAGAGGAGTTCGGACTGCCCGCTTGAGGCCGGATCCGTCCGGACCGGCCCGCTGGCCGGAGCCGGGAACGTTCTGGTAGGCTTGGTTGTTCGCGCCGGGACCTCGCTCGGTTCCCGCTGAATTCGTGGATCAAAACGGAAAGGGTGGTGGAGGGATGAATCCCACGTCGAAGGAGACCGCAACGGGGCCGACCGCGAAGAAGGCCCCCCAGGCGCCGCCCGTCGAAGCCTCCAAGCCGAAGAGGCCCGCGCCGTCCACCTTGTCCGAGATCCCCGTCGACGTGCTCTACGGAGCCGACCGGGTCGCCGGCCGGGAGGCGAAGGACGCCGAGCGTCCCGGAGCCTACCCGTTCACCCGGGGGATCCACGCGGACATGTACCGCGGCCGCCTCTGGACGATGCGGATGTTCGCGGGGTTCGGCTCCCCCGAAGACACGAACAAGCGCTTCCACTACCTCCTCCGCCACGGACAGACCGGCCTGTCGACCGCCTTCGACATGCCGACCCTGATGGGGCACGACCCGGACGACCCGCTGAGCGTCGGCGAGGTCGGCCGCGAAGGGGTCTCGATCGCGAGCCTGGAGGACATGGAGATCCTCTTCCGCGAGATCCCGCTGGAGAAGGTGACGACGTCGATGACGATCAACGCCTCCGCGGTCGTCCTGCTCGCGCTCTACGTCGCCGTGGCGGAACGGCAGGGGGTCGGAGCGGACAAGCTGCGCGGCACGCTGCAGAACGACATCCTCAAGGAGTTCATCGCGCAGAAGGAGTGGATCAGCCCTCCCGAGCCGTCGATGCGGATCATCCAGGACATGCTCGTCTACTGCACGAAGCACATGCCGCAGTGGAACACGATCTCGATCAGCGGCTACCACATCCGCGAGGCGGGCTCGACGGCCGTCGAGGAGCTCGCCTTCACCCTGGCCGACGGGATCGCGTACGTCCAGGCCGGGATCGACGCGGGTCTCGAGGTCGACGCGTTCGCTCCTCGGCTGTCGTTCTTCTTCGATGTCCACAACGACTTCTTCGAGGAGATCGCGAAGTTCCGGGCGGCCCGGCGCATGTGGGCGAAGATCATGAAGGAGCGGTTCGGAGCGGAGAACCCGCGCTCGTGGCTGCTTCGCACGCACGCCCAGACGGCCGGCGTCTCGCTCACCGCCCAGCAGCCGTACAACAACGTCGTGCGCGTCGCCCTGCAGGCGCTCGCCGGCGTGCTCGGCGGGACCCAGTCGCTGCACACCAACTCGCTCGACGAGACCTACGCC
>WJJW01000168.1 GCA_014729455.1 Candidatus Eiseniibacteriota bacterium | reverse complement strand
CGGGGGTCCCGAGGACCCGGAAGGAGCCGTGGTGGTAATAGCCGAGCGCGTCGAGATCCCCATCGACGAGGGGGGCGAACCGGGCCTGGGCCCCCGGACCCTGAAGCGCGAGCTGGGCGAGAGCGTCGCTGCGATCCTCGAACAGGACGCCGCTCGGCACCCGGGGGGCGATCCATTCGCGGACCGCGTCCCGGTTGGAGGCGTTGACGACCAGCAGGCAGCCGGAATCGAAGCGATAGACGGTGACGTCGTCGATCACCCCGCCCGATTCGAGACAGAGGGGCGTGTAGAGGAGCCGGCCGCTCTCGATCCGGTCGAGGTCGTTGGTGATCAGCTCCTGAACGAAACGGTGGGCGGGCGCGCCGCCGTCCTCACTGTCCGAGGCGGCGCCGATCCAGTAGCGGCCCATGTGGGAAACGTCGAAGAGCCCGGCGTCCTCGCGGACGATCCGGTGCTCCTCGATCGGCCCGGTCGGGAACTGGACGGGCATCTCCCATCCGGCGAACCCCACCATCTTTCCACTGCTCCGCCGGTGGCGATCCCAGAGCGGAGTGCGCCGCAGATCCGCACCCATCATCCCCCCCACACCAGGGTAATCGTTTTGAACACAACGCGTTCACTCTAGGCATGGGGCTCGGGGGGTGTCAAGCCTCCGGCCTTCGAGCGGGTTGGGCGGCGGCCGGTCAGGGACGTGGCTCGCGGGTCAGGGAGATCGCGTCGATCCAGACCGTTCCGCGGCCGTGGATCGTCACGAACAGCCGGACCCGCTCCGGCTTCTCCTCGACGTCCAGGACGTACCCGGTCCGCCGGGAGACCCACTCGGTCGTCCCGGTGAGGGGCGAGGCGGCCGTCCGGGCAAGGTACTCCCCGCGCGGGAGCCGGACGTGCATCTCGAGGTACGCCGATCCTTCCAGGTCGGCGGACCGGAGCATCGCGCCGTAGGAGAGGACCGCGTCGTCGAGGTCGAACGCCCCCGCATCGTGCAGGAAGACGGTCGTCGTGTCGGCCGCCTCGATCCGCAGGGAGCCGTCGCCATCGGCGGTCTCGTCGGGATCGTAGACCGCGCCCCCTTCGGCCGGGACGGCGTCCGGGCCGGAGATCGGCAGCTCGAGCAGCGTCTCGGCCTCCTCGCCTCCGCCGCAGCCGGCGAGCGCGAGGAGGAGGAGGAGGGCGGCGTGCGACGGGATGCGGATCATGTTTCGTTCTCCTTGCGTCGGTTCCAGGCTTCGAGCAGCCGCGTCTCCCGCTCGCGGGGAAGCCCGGCGCGGCGGTCGCGATCTTCCGGCAGGCTGCGGACCCAGGCGAGCGTGTCGCGGACGATCCCCTCGATCGGGCGGCAGCGAAGGCCGGAGGCGAAGGCGCGGGTCGCGTCGACCCGGAAGAGGCCGCGCATCGACGCGTCGCTCTCCGGGACCCAGACCGGCACCTCGCTCCAGGGCTGGACCTCCTGCTCCCCGAGGAACGCCTCGTCGACCCATTCGACCTCGCCGGCGTGTCCTCCTTCGGCGCGGCAGACGTCGAGGACCGCGCCGAACGGGAGCGCCTCCTTCGGGCCGACCGCGTTGAAGGTTCCCGAGACCTGCGCGTCGATCAGACGCAGGTTCCATGCGGCGAGGTCGCGGGCGTCGATGATCTGGATCGGCCGCTGCGGCGAGCCGGGTGCGAGGATCCGTCCCGACGCGGCGCCCCGCTCCACCCAGTAGGTGAACCGGTCGCTCGGATCGTGCGGCCCGACGATCAGGCCGGGCCGCAGGATCAGCGCCCGTTCGGAGAAGATGCGGCGGACCTCCTCCTCGCAGAGTGCCTTCAGCGGACCGTAGGTTTCGCCGGTGATCTCCTCGACGGTCGGATCGTCCAGCGTGCCGACCGGAACCTCCTCGTCGATCCGGTCATCGGCCAGGTTCGCGTAGACCGAAACGCTGGAGATGAACGTGTAGTGGCCGGTCGCATCGGCGAGCAGCGCGGCCGACGCCTGCACGACGCGCGGGACATAGCCGGAGGTATCGACGACCGCATCCCACCGCCGCCCCTTCAACAAGTCCAGTCCGCCATCACGATCCCCGAGGATCTCCTCGGCCGCCGGGAACAGACCCTTTCCGTGCTTGCCGCGATGGAAGAGCGTGACCTCGTCTCCGCGGGCGAGCGCCGCCTCGACGAGGTGGCGCCCCAGAAAAACCGTTCCTCCGAGGACCAGGAGCTTCATGTCGTCTCCTTCGTTCGGATCAGGGATCGCAGGCGGTCGCTCCCCCTGCGTACGCGGAGACGAAGACGGCGAGATCGCGCGGACCGGTCCCCCCGTCGTTGTCGTAGTCGTGGCAACTCGGGCCTCCGGTCCCCCCCCGGTAGGCGGCGGCGAAGCCTGCCAGGTCGACCGGGTCGATCTGCAGGTCGAAGCGTCCCGGGATCCCCTCGTTGTCCGCCCCCGCGTAGTCGGGGCTGACGACCGCTCCATAGTGGCGGATCTCGACTCCGTCGACCCGGATCACGACCGCGTCGGGCCGTCCCTTGAGGCACCCGCCGCCCCGGACGTTCATGCGCACGAAGCCGTTCTCGTCGGTGGTCCCGAACGTCGATGCTCCTCCCTCGCAGAGGCCGGTCTTCTCGTCGATGGCGCCGCCGACGATCACCTCGACCAATGCGTTCGGGATCGGGGTCGTGCAGTCCCACATGTCGATCACCGTGACCTCGAACGAGGCGTATGCGTTGCCGTCGGGATCGGGGATCATCAGCAACCGCTCGGTGTCGTCGAGGCTGACGAGGACGCAGCTCGGATCGGGAAGATCGCGGGCGGGGGCGATCGCGGCGATCAGGAGCACGGCGAGAAGGAACGAGAGAGTCCGGATCATGGCGGACACCTCCTTGCGGCCGGGGTGCGCTCGTGGCGGACGCCGCGGCGCTTTCTCCGAGTCGGGTCGATCCTACGCCCGGGTCCGGAACGGGTCAATCCGGCCGTCTCCGGTTCACGCCTCCTCCACCGCCTTGGCATAGAAGACCGACCAGTCTCCGACCTCGTGGAGCATGTCGCGCGCGACCCGCTCCGTGAAGAAGAGGACATCGGACGACCAGGCGCCCGGATCGGGGTTTCGCGCCTCGATCCGCCGCCGGAGCTCCTCCCCCTCCTCCCGGCGCGAATTGAGGATGTCCTGCATGACCCGCGAACGATCGGCGAGCCGGTGGCATTCCGCCTGGAAGCGCACGCCGTTGAGGCTCGCCACCACGGCGGGGAGAATCGCCGCTCCGAACAACAACCAGGGGGTGATCTGGGGCGCGATCGCTTCAAGACGGGCGGGCAGCGAGCCGAGCATCTCGAGCGCCAGCAGGACGAGATCCAGAACGACGACGACGATCACGGCGAGATTGAAGCGGTGAGACCAAGTCGCCGTTTGGCGGGTCATGCGTCCCATGGTGTCCTCGTTCGTCTCATGGTAGGAGAGCTGCTCGTCGATCCAGCCTCTCTGGACGCTCTCCAGCGCACGGTGGGGATCGATCCGTAGGACGACGGGTTCCGAATCGGAGTCCGGTCTCGGAACGCGTGGACCCCTGAGATCCGCCGGAGAGATGTGGCGGACGATCGCCGAGAAGATCCAATCTCCCGCGCTCTGACGAACGAACCGAGAGGAGTACCGCGGACCCGCGGACGAGAGCACCCGTAGGCTTCCGGCCTTGGGAAGATAGAAATGGCCCCGCAGGCGCTCGGCGAGGTAGCGGTACTCCACCGCCCGCTCGCTCCAGCCCGATCGATTCGCCTTGCTGGTGTTGAGATAGATTCCGATCACGAGAGCGAGCTTCATGGCGCCGAGCACAGCGAGAATCCATCCGCGAGGATCGCTCGTCGCGTGGTGCTCTTCCTCCGCGGTTCGCGCCTCTCCCGTCCGCGCCGCTTCCGGTTCGGCGTGCGCCTCTTCCGCCGCAGCCGGAGAGAGGACCGCATGCCCGGCTTGCGGGGGGATCAGCACGAGCAGGAGCAGGCCGAGGACCGCGAGGGTGACGGCGCCCACCGCGAGCAGGTAGTTCAGGAGGAACGCGCCGCGGTAGAGCCCCCCGTAGTGGTAGTTCAGGGCGGTGGCCCGCCGGCGATAGGTCGCGTACGGCTCCACGAGCTCCCCCTCGTCGACGCGCACGGGATTCACCCGGCGAAAGTGTCGCTGGAACCGGTTCCAGAGCCGCTCCCGCCTCGACACTTTCCGTTCTCCCCCACCTGCACGGGGAGGCACGTCGGGGTCTGCGAAGTACTCCTGGACGACCCGCTCCACGTCGTCGCACATCCGCCTGCCGCCGGAAGCGACGGCCCGCCCTCCCCGACTCCTGCTGTCCTCCGACGAACCGGCGCTGGGCGGATCCGGATCCACGACGATCGTGTCGATGCACTCCTGCAGCCGATGCTTCCACTCGGGCCCTCCCGTTTCCGGCACGTCCTCCTCGAAGGAGGGGGCGGGATCCGTTCCCGGATCGAGGATCCGGATCGCGCCGTCTCCCTCTCTCGTCGGGTCCACGAGAACGACGGGCAGATCGAGCAAGAGCGCGCTGCGCACGGTCTCGAGCGTTCCGCCCGGCTTGGCCGCCGCCTGCGGATCGGCCACGGCGAGCAGGAGATCGCACTGACGCAGCAAGACGGCCGATTGGGCTCGATAGGCCCGGGAGCGAAACAGCCGGTCCTCCGGTCCCTCCCGGTAGATCCCGTCGAGCTCGATGCACCAATCGCTTCTCGCTTGAAGGCGGTCGAATTCCTCGCGAAAGCCCTCTTCCCGGCTGTCCCGATAGGTCTTCGCGTCGAAAGGGAGCACCGCGCCGAGCGAACAGGAGACGCTCTCTCCGTCGGGACCGTCCTCGAGTTCGAGAAAGGTCCGGGCCGCCAGCGCGTCGGCGCCCTCCGCCAATCCGTTGACCAGGACCAGGCGAGGAGGGGAGGTGGAGTAGAACCGGCGGACCCCCGAGGAAGCCTGGGTACTCTTGATCTCGGCAAGCGAGGCCGCCGTGGTCCGCAGGATCTCGGAGAGGATCCGCTCGAGCCGACCGGTCTCCGCCGGCAGCGCACGCGCACCCGCGAAGCCGATCCGGAGCACGAGATCCGGTCTGGGAAGAGGAAGGGGGTTCAAATCACCTCCACCGTCACTTGCGCGGCGACACGGTAGCAGCGGCGGCGCGGTGGAGCAAGAAGGGGGAAGAAAGACCTCAGCGCCGCGCGACGGAGCGTCGCTTGGCCGCCGTCCGCTTCCGGGTCCGCCCGCCGCCGGGGGCCACACCCAGGATCGCCCGCAGCGCCTGGCCGGTGTACGAGTCGGATACCGCCGCCACCTCCTCCGGCGTCCCCTCGGCGACGATCCGTCCCCCCTCCTCGCCCCCCTCCGGCCCGAGGTCGATGAGGTGGTCGGCCGTCTGGATCACGTCGAGCTGATGCTCGATCACGATCACCGTGTTCCCGGCGTCGACCAGTTTGCCGAGGACCTCCAGCAGGATCCGGATGTCCTCGAAGTGCAACCCGGTCGTCGGCTCGTCGAGCAGGTAGACGGTCCGTCCGGTCGAGACCTTCGACAGCTCGGTCGCCAGCTTCACCCGCTGCGCCTCGCCCCCGGAGAGGGTCGTGGCCGGCTGACCGAGATGCAGGTAGCCGAGTCCGACGTCGTACAGCGCGCCGAGCCTCCGCCGCAACGGCGGGATGTTCTCGAACACGCCGAGCGCCTCCTCGACGGTGAGGTCGAGCACGTCGGCGATGCTCCGTCCCTTGTAGGCGACCTCCAGCGTCTCGCGGTTGTACCGCCGTCCGCCGCAGATCTCGCAACGAACGTAGACGTCCGGCAGGAAGTGCATCTCGATCTTGACGACCCCGTCGCCCGTGCATGCCTCGCACCGCCCGCCCTTCACGTTGAACGAGAACCGCCCCGGCCGGTAACCGCGCGCCTTCGATTCCGGCAGCCGCGCGAACAGGTCCCGGATCTCGGTGAATGCTCCGGTGTAGGTCGCGGCGTTCGAGCGCGGGGTCCGCCCGATCGGCGACTGGTCGATGTTGATCACCTTGTCGATCGCCTCCAGCCCGCGGATGCCGTCGTGCGGGCCGGCGACCGCCGCCCCCTGGTGCAGCGCACGCGCCAGCGCCGGGTAGAGGATCTCGTTGACGAGCGAGCTCTTCCCCGATCCCGACACACCGGTCACGCACAGGAACCGGCCGAGCGGGAACCGGACGTCGATCCCCTTCAGGTTGTGGTGCTGCGCCCCGAGGACCGTGATCACATGCTCCGTGGGGCCGCGCCGGCTCTGCGGGGTCGGGATCGCTCGCGTCCCCGACAGGTACTGCCCGGTCAGCGATCGCGCGCTCGCCTTCACCTCCGCCGGTGTCCCGCTGGCGACGACCTTCCCGCCGTGGCGGCCCGCCCCCGGCCCCAGGTCGACCAGATGATCGGCCGCGAGCATCGTGTCTCGGTCGTGCTCGACCACCAGCACCGTGTTCCCCAGGTCCCGCAGCCGCATCAGCGTCTCGAGCAGCTTACGGTTGTCGCGATGATGCAGCCCGATCGACGGCTCATCGAGGATGTAGAGGACCCCCACGAGCTGGCTGCCGATCTGCGTCGCCAGCCGGATCCGCTGCGCCTCGCCTCCGGAGAGGGTCGAGGAGGCCCGATCGAGCGTGAGATAGCGAAGCCCCACGTCGCTCAGAAACCGCAGCCGATCGGAGATCTCCTTGACGATCGGCGCGGCGATCGCCGCCTCCCGCTCACCGGGTGCGAGATCGCGGATCCCCTCCAGAGCCGCGCCGACCGACAGCGCGGTCCAGTCGGCGATCCCCCAGCTTCCGATCCGCACCGCACGGCTCTCGGGACGCAGGCGGCTTCCGCCGCATTCCGGACAGGTCCGCGGCGCCATGAACCCCTCGATCCATTGGCGGATCTCCTCCGACTGCGTCTCCCGGTACCGCCGCGCGAGATTGCCGATGACCCCCTCGAACCGATTCTTCCAGCGGACCTCTCCGCGCGGCCCCTTGTGGGAGATCTCGATCTCCTTCTCGCCCGATCCGAACAGCACGGTCTGCCGGGCCCGCTTCGAGAGTCTTCTCCACGGCGTCGACAGCGAGAATCGGTACTTGCGCGCGAGTGAGCGCATGATGCTCGCCCCCCACCCCGATTCGGTCCGTCGGAAGACCGGCAGCGCCCCCTCCTCGATCGAGAGGTCCGGATCCTCCACCACGAGCTCGGGATCGATCTCGCGCAGGCTGCCCAATCCCTGGCAGGCGGGACAGGCGCCGTACGGGCTGTTGAACGAGAAGTTGCGCGGGTGGAGCGGCTCGAACCCGATCCCGCACTTCGGGCAGGCAGCCTGCTCGTTGAAGACGGTCTCCTCCCCCGAGGCGTCGAGCACGACCGCGGTCCCCTTGCCGGTCGCCAGCGCGGTCTCCAGCGAGTCGGCGATCCGACGGCGGCGTCCGGGATCGATCGCCAGCCGATCGATCACGACCTCGATCGTGTGGCGCTTCGTCTTCGCCAGGACGATCTCCTCATCCAGGCTTCGGATCTCGCCGTCGATCCGAACCCGCAGGAACCCCTGTTTGCGCAGCGCGTCGAGCTCCTTGCGGTACTCCCCCTTCCGCCCCTGGACGATCGGAGCGAGGATCTGCGCCTTGCTGCCCGCGGCGCTCTCCAGAAGCCGCGCGAGGATCTCGTCGATCGACTGCCGCCGGATCGGGGCGTCGCATTTCGGACAGTGCTGCAGCCCGACCCGGGCGTAGAGGACGCGCAGGTAGTCGTAGATCTCCGTCGTGGTCGCGACGGTCGAGCGGGGGTTGTGGCCGGCGCTGCGCTGCTCGATCGAGATCGCCGGCGAGAGCCCCTCGATCTGGTCGACGTCCGGCTTCTCCATCTGCCCGAGGAACTGCCGCGCGTACGCCGACAGCGACTCGACGTAGCGCCGCTGCCCCTCCGCGTAGAGCGTGTCGAAGGCGAGGCTCGACTTGCCGGATCCGCTGACCCCCGTGATCACCGTCAAGCGATCCCGCGGAATCGACAGCGACAGGTTCTGGAGGTTGTGCTCCCGCGCGCCGTGGATCTCGATCCGGTCCATGGGGGAGAGTCTACACGCCGGAGG
>WJJW01000024.1 GCA_014729455.1 Candidatus Eiseniibacteriota bacterium | reverse complement strand
GGGGAAGATCGTCCACCCGCCGACCGGACGTTCCCTCGGTTACGGCGCGCTCGCCGAACCGGCGGCGGGTCTGGCGGTCCCCGAAGCGGAGAACGTCGCGCTGAAGAAGCCGTCGGAGTTCCGTCTGATCGGGAGCCGGATCCGCAGGAGCGACGACGAGGACTACGTGCGGGGTCGCGCGCGTTTCGGAATGGACGTCCGGCTTCCGGGGATGCGCTACGTCGCCGTCGCCCGCTGTCCGGTCTATGGGGGGAGCATCGGAAGCTACGACCGGCAGGCGGCCCTGCGGGTCCCCGGTGTCCGGGAGATCGTCGAGTACGAAGGGCGCGGGGACCGTTTCTACATCGCCGCCGGCCTGGCGGTGATCGCCGACGACTCCTGGGCGGCGCTCCAAGGGGTCCGCGCTCTTTCCGCCGAGTGGGACGAGGGTCCCGATGCCGATGCATCCACGGAGGCGCTGGCCGCCCGGTTCCGGGAACGGATCCAGGAGTCGGCCGAGGTGATCCGGGAGGATGGAGACGCCTCCAGCAAGATCGACGAAACCGATCGCCTGGTGGAAGCGACCTACGAGATCCCGTTCCTCGCTCATGCGACGATGGAACCGATGAACTGCACGGTCCACGTGCAGGGGGATCGCTGCGAGATCTGGTCCCCGACCCAGAACCCGCAGAGCGTGCAGCAGGCAGTGGCCGGGACCCTCGGGGTTCCGGAGGAGAACGTGACCGTGCACGTCACGCTCATCGGGGGAGGATTCGGCCGCCGGCTGTATCCCGACACGGAGATGGAGGCGGTGTCGATCGCCCGACGGGTCGAGGGCCCGGTCCAGGTGATCTGGACGCGGGTAGACGATCTCCAGCACGACCGGTATCGTCCGTCCAGCCATCATCTCCTCCGCGGAGCGCTCGACCAGCGGGGCCGGCCCGAAGCGTGGTTCTGGCGGATCTTGAACACCCATACGGATCGGTTCGATCCGGAGGATTTCCCGGCCTACGCGGTCGACGACTATCGGGTCGA
This sequence comes from Candidatus Eiseniibacteriota bacterium, assembly GCA_014729455.1. Taxonomy (GTDB): domain Bacteria; phylum Eisenbacteria; class RBG-16-71-46; order CAIMUX01; family VGJL01; genus WJJW01. The sequence continues at coordinate 3,661 of WJJW01000024.1, read as the reverse complement.
ATACGCGCACGTACCGTTCGTTCTCCCGCGGGGGGCCTGGCGGGCGACGGTCAACTCGTACAATCCCTTCGTCGTGCAGTCGTTCATCGACGAGATGGCGGCGGCCGCGGAACGGGATCCTCTCGAGTTCCGCCTGGAGATGCTGCGGGCTTGCAAGCGGACGGGAAGCGAGGAGGAGCCGTACGACAACGATCGGATGATCCGGGTCCTGGAGACGGTGGCGGAGAAGGCAGGATGGGGCGGCTCGCTGCCGGAGGGAACGGGACGCGGGATCGCGTTCCACTTCGGATACGGTTCCTACGTGGCGGAAGTGGCTGAGGTGTCCGTCGACAACGGACGGCCTCGCGTGACCCGCGTCGTCTGTGCCGTCGATTGCGGCGAGGTCATCAATCCCGATCTGGTCGAGGCGCAGTGCGAAGGGGCGATCGCCTTCGCCCTGAGCGCGGTCCTCAAGCAGGAGATCACCGTTCGCGGAGGGCGCGTGCAGCAGGCGGACTTCGCCGACTACCCGATGCTCGAGATCGGCGAGATGCCGGAGATCGAGCCGGTGATCGTCGAGAGCCGCGCCGCGCCGGGCGGGATGGGGGAGGTCCCTCTTCCTCCGCTCGCGCCCGCGGTCTGCAACGCGATCTTCGATGCGACGGGAGTCCGGATCCGGAAGCTGCCGGTGCCGTCGATGATCCGATGATCGCGCTCTCGGGTCGAACCTCGTCTGGCGGAACTCCTCGAGCCGAGCGATGATACCGTCTTGACGGACCGCTTGTGAATTATCACGCAACTATCCCCGGGGATAGTTGAGAAGAGATTCACAAATGCGGTCATTGAGAGTCGTCTCGTCCCAGGACGGTTGGCTGTAATCATCTCGCTGCCCGAGAAGCCATTGATCTCCGCGTAGAGGCGGGGACTGGACGCGTTCACCGTCTCCGTGCCGGAATTCGCGGCCGCCGACGTCGCCGAAGGCCCGGACCGGCCGGGTCTTCCGCAGCATGGTCCGGAAGATGATCCGCGTCGACTGACTGGGCTCGGGCGCGACGAGAAAGCGAGAGGCTCCGGGGATCCGCTCCCCGGAGCCTTCGCACGAACGAGACGGGCGCGGCGGACGTCCGCTACGCGGTCGCCTCCGAATCGGCGTGACCCAGACCCCGGTGCATCATCCGCTGCTGCAGGATGAACGCATACGCGGGGGGGACCGCCATCATCTTCATCGCCTTGCCGACGACGCGCTTGAAGAACCACGGCCGCATCACGAACTCGCTGCCGAGCGCGGCGCGGGTGATCCGCCGGGCCATCGGCTTCTGGCGCAGGAAGGTGTCCTTCACCTGGAAGGCGGACTGCTTCAGGAACACCAGCTCGATCGTGTCCTGCACCTCCTCGATGAACCCGAGGAACGACGTGTGGTTCGGCACCGCCCTCCAGGCTCCGTTGCGGATGTTCCGGAGGAACTCCTCCGGCGTCGCGCCCGGAGCCATCGTGAACGCCTTGCCGATCCGGCCCGTGTGCGAATCGGAGGCGGCGACGAGCTGCTTGCCGAATCGCTGCGCGATCTCGAGCGTGCGCCCGTTGAGCTGCGGGATCCGTCCCGCGTTCAGCTCGATCACCGGGAAGCGGTCGATCAGCTCGGTGACGGTCGACAGGGGGGCGCGTTCCCCCGGCTCGAACCAGAACGGATGGTTGTACGCGTGGTAGAGATCCTCCGACCGGCAGAAGTCGAGGAACCGGTCGACCGACTTGCGCCGCCGGGCCAGCTCCAGCATCTGCCGCTGATCCAGGCCCAGCACGTTGACATGGATCGTGTGGCCGATCTTCGGATCCCGCACCTTCATCTCGATCCCGGTGATCACCGGAATCGGCGGAGCGCCGTCGAACTCCTCGTCGAGTTCCCGGCGCAGCTTCTGGATTCCGCGGATCGTCTCGTGGTCGGTGAGCGTGAAGAAGCCCATCCCCCGCTCCACCGCGCGGTCGTAGAGCGAGCGAGGCGAGAGCTCCGGTAGATTCAGCACGTCGTACGAGACGTTCGAGTGCAGGTGGAGATCCGCCTTCTTCAACTCGAGGTCCGGCCGCAGGCCGGCCCCGTCGATGGGACCCCGCAGAGTGCGGGGGGAATCTATGTTCATGGGGCTGATGAACCTTTCCGCGATCGGTGTTTCTTCAGTTGTCGACAATCACGGACGCCGGATCCATCCCGAAATCGGGAGGCGCCGTCGCGCGCCGCGGAGCCCCGGTCGGGGCAACCTGGCAATTTACCAGAGATTGGGGGGGGAAGTTCCATCCTGGAAATGCATCGACTCCATTAAGATTGCGTGACGGCCGACGGATTGTCTCCAGGATCGTGCGAGCCGTCTTGCGCGCGCCGGACGGGCGGAAATGGAGGTTGTGGGAGTAGTAATCGCCCGGCTCGAGCCGGCCGAGCAGTCGAACTGTCGGGATCCCGGCGTCGCGCAGCCCCGACGCGTAGCTCTCGGTCAACGCGGCGTAGCGTCCGGCCCGCACCTCGCCGTAGGTCGGGACCAGGACGACCCGGAACCGGAACCCTCGATCCCGGGCGATCCCGGCCATGTCGCGGGTGGCGTCGACCGCCGCTTCGACGTTCCGATCGGAGAACCCGTAGCCCCCCCAGTGGCTCATCAGCTTCCGTTCCGGCTCGAAGAGCGTCCGGATCCGCTCCTTCATCCCCAGTAACCCGGTCAGGCGGCGCAAGTTGCGGAGCCGTGTCCAGGATTCGAGGAACCGGCCCGTCGAGGGCGCGATCCGCTCTTCGATCCGGCGGCGGATCTCCGCTTCGTCGAGCGTCCGGCCCCCACGATCGATCCGCGACGCCATGAACCCGTCGACTGCCGTCAAACCCATGTCGGGCAATAAGTTGTCGTCGCGGAGGTCGTTGTTGTAGAAGAGGTAGAGCGCCGCCCGCTCCGGGGCGATCGGGCAGCGGCGGAGATGCTCCCGGATCGCCGGCGGTCCGTAGCCCGGGACCCCCCGGTTGTACGCCGCCACCCGGCCCTCCGAGAGCGTCTCGATCCAACGGTCGATCGTCTCGTCCTGGTCCAGCAGCGATCCGAACGCGAACGAATCGCCCAGCAGGAGAAGATCCGGCGGATCCTCCCGATCCGGCTCCTCGTCCCGATCGCCCAGGCGATTCGTCCGGATCCGTCCCTGGACGACCCCGTCGTCGTACAGGCCGCTCCAGCTCGGCGCGAGGCGGTAGCCGGTCGTCGTGTCGGCGACGAAGAGACCGCGCAGCCCGATGATCGGGTTCTTCAGCGGCGGGAGGACCAGGTAGACGATGAGATCGAGGAGCAGCAACGCCGCGACCAGCAGCCCCGCGATCCGGAGCGCCCTCACCGCTCCGAGGGTCTCCCGTGCGGAGTCGCGCGCCGGAACGCCTCGACCTCCTCGACGCCGCGGGGGATGCCGGCCTGCGCCCCGACCGCGCGGCACTTCATCGCGGCGACGGCGTTGGAGAAGTCGATCGCGTCGCGAAGCTCCATCCCGCGCAGGCAGGCCACGGCGAAGGCGCCGTGGAAGACGTCGCCCGCGCCGGTCGTGTCGACCGGTTCGACCGCGTACGCCGGAAATCGCTCGACCCGGCCGTCGATCCAGGCGGCCGCCCCGGAGGCGCCGAGCGTGACGAGGATCCCCCCTCCGCCGGTCCGTCCCTCCAGGC
>WJJW01000167.1 GCA_014729455.1 Candidatus Eiseniibacteriota bacterium | reverse complement strand
TCGGCATCCAGGGCGGGCGGACGAGAACCGTCGCCAGCGCCGCCGCCGCCAGGACCATCTTGAACAGCCGGTGAGGGGCCCACTGCAGGTTGTAACCGAAGAACGGGAGGGCCAGCCCGAGGAGGAACGCGATTCCCGCCGCTCCCAGGGTGACCAGGGCGACCCGGCTCCGCTCCAGCGACTCCTGGGGAGCCGGCGGCGTGATCCGGTGGATCTCCGGCTCCGCGTGCCGCGTCCGCTCAGGCACCGCCGGTCTCCTCCTTCCCGCCGTCCGGTTCGACAGCCCCGACGGATCCACGAGGCGGATCACGATCCGACCGCTTCCGTTCGGTAGGACGAGGCGGAGGCGATCCCGGGGGAGCAGGTCGACCGTCATCTCCCGGGCCGCCTCTCCATCCGGGGAATCTCCCGCCGCGTTCCGGAGCAGGGTGCGCAGCAATGGATCCGCGAACCCGGGGGTGCGGCGAAACCGCTCGCCCCCCGAGATCCGCAGCTTGAGGAGGTCGTTCCGATCGTCTCCCGTCACGTCTCGCAGAAGCCCCTCGAGCCACTCCGCCCCCGTCGTCGGGACCGTGTCCGCCGTGGCCGTTCCCCTCTCTCGCCCTATCGCGTCGGCGCGTTCCTCCAGCACGATCCCCAGAACGGCGGGGACGATCTGCGCAGCGAGCTCTTCGAGCAGGTCGATATCCTCGGGATGGAGGGTCCGTCCCTCGGTCCCTCCGACTCCCAGGATCGCGATGAGGCTTCCCTGGTGCCGGATCGGGATCAGCACCCGCAGTCCGTGTCGCTCGGCGATCTCCTCGCAGGCCACGTACAGCGGAATCTCCCGCATGCGGGTCGCGTCCCCGGAGAGGACGAGCGCCCCGGATCGTCGCTCGAGCTCGGCGACGAGAGGATGCTCCATCCCCAGGTGGGCGGCCCCGTCCGGCTCGGTCGGCTCGAACCCGTCGGTGAGCGGACCGGAGACCCACAGATGCACGCTGATCGGACCGAACCGTTCCCGCAGGAGGGCCCGCAGCGCGATCGCCAGATCGGCCGGCCGATCCGCCGGCGCCACGGCCTGCGCGATCTGCGCGGAGACGTTGCGCCGCGCCGAGAAGGAAACGAGCCCCCCGCGGTCGAGCAGCCGCTGCAACTCCTCCCGAAGACCCGGGAAGATCCACAGCACGAGGATCACGACCAGCAGGGCGACCGTGACGCGTTCGTACCACAGCACGCCGGCGGGGCGGCCGACCCACCGGATCGCTTCGGCGAGCAGAGCCAGACCGACGAAGAACGCGCCGAGGCCGGAGAGGACCGCAGAGGAGGGGCGCGGGACCTGGCCGGCCGGAAGGCCGAGCTGCCGCAGTGGGGTCCGCCGGATCGTCACGGCGAACCCCAGCGTCGACACCAGCGTCGCCCCCACGAGCAGGTCGCCGCTGGAGATCTCCAGGGCTCCGTAGATCAGCAGCTCGGCGAGGGTGTAGAGCGCGGCGATCATGACGGGAAGCAGCGCGTAGATCGCCTGCGCGGTGCGGCGCCGGCCGATCGCGCGCGCCGTCTCGAGCGTCGCATGGAGGTTCCAGAGCAGGAGTGCGACCGCGGCGAGGGCATGCACGACGAAGAGCCTCCCGAGCGGGCTGTGCAATCGGAGATACGGACCCCCCTCCTCCGGGCGAAGGACGTCGATTGGCGCCCGAGCCAAGCCACCGATCAGGATCGCCACCGCGCCGGCCCAGAGCAGGAAGAGGAGGAGCCGCTGGAAGTCTCCCGGCTTCGTCCGCTCCGGTCGCGCGAAGTGGAGCGAGAACGCGACCCATGCCGGTCCCGACCAGGCGGCCGTGCTCCAGAGGAGGCGGATCCACAACGCGTCGGAGAAGGGAGGCTCGGAGAACGAGAGCACCCCGAGAAAGACACAGCACAGGCCGAGACCGGCGCTTCCGACCAGGAGCCAGAACGTGGCCCGCCCGAATCCCCGCGTCGAGGAGATCCCCCCGAGCAGCAGCAGCAGGGCTCCGGCCCCGATCCAGAGGAGAAACCGCATGCGCGCCCTAGTCCTCCCGCAGCCGCTCCGCCTCGCTCCGGGCTCTCTCCGCGATCGGGGAGTTCGGATAGCGTTCCGCGACCCCCTCCAGGATCTCCGCGGCCCGCTCTGGATCGTCGAGGCGGTTCTCCGCGATTCCGGCGGCCTCGATCAGCACCAACGGGGCCCGCGCATCCCCTGGGTAGCGATCCGGAAACGAGAGGAGGCGTTCGAGCGCCGTTTCCCAGCGGCCGAGACGCCCGAGGGCGCGCACGGCCGCCTCGTCCGCCATCCTCCCCCGAGGGTCGGCACCCCGCGCTGATCGGATCCGGTCGTATTCGACGAGCGCCTGCTCGAGGACCGACCGGGCCGCCTCCTCTTCGCCGAGCCGTTCGTACTCCGCAGCCACCTCGAACGGCGCCCCGATCGCCTGCGGGGAGGTCGGGTGGTCGACGCGGAGCTTCCGGTAGCGGGCCAGCGCTTCCTGCCAGCGCCCTTCGTGCGTGAGGATCCGGGCGCCGAGAAGATCCGCCCGTGCTCGATTCACCGGATCGCGCGGATGCTGCTCGTCGAAGCGATCCAGGACGCCCAGGGACGAATCAGGCCGCCCCAGATCGGCGAGGTTGGCCGCCCAGCGGACCCGCGCCTCCCCGGCCAGTTCGCTCTCGGGATACTGCTGCACCACTTGCGCGAACTGCTCGGCCGCCTTCTCCGGATCCCCGCGCCCCTCCTGGTGCAAGGTCCCCAGGACGAACAGGATGCGCGGCTGCAGGCGCTCGGCCCCCGGGACCCCGCGTGCCCTCTCCAGCGCCTCCGCCGCCGCCTCGACATCGCCGCGACGCACGGCGATCGTTCCCAGGTTCATCCAGGCGATCGCGGCCGTCTCATCGTCCGGATCCTCGGCAAGGAGCGAGCGATAGTAGACCTCCGCGTTTCCGAGCGCCGCCATGGCTTCCTCGGTCCGCTCGAGGTCCGCCAGGAGGTCCGCGGCCTGGATCGGCGCATCGAGGACCGGCACGATCGGTGCCCCCTCCTCCGAGCGGGCTGGGAACCGGGTCGGCAGATCCGCGGAACGCTCCGCCGCGCGTTCGTAGGCCCCGGCCGCCACCAGCTCGTCGATCAGGGCCAGCTCGAGCCGGAGCGCCAGTTCGACGTCGAGACCGGGCGCATCCGCGGACACGCCGCGCTGCAACAACGCGCGCGCCGAATCCCGTTCCCCGAGGCCCCGGAGCAACCGGGCCATCCGCAGCGTCACGTCCGCACGCAGTCGCCCCACCGTCCGGGCACCGGCGCTGTCGGGGGAGGCTTCCGAGCGGGGCGACAGGCGGTGCTCCTCGAGAAACGCCGCGTATGCGGCGAGCACCTCCCGGGTCTCCTCTTCGGTGGGCGGCGTCTCCGGGCCGAGGCGGAGCGTTCCCTCGAGCCGGACGGCGTTCCAGTGGTCCCGCTCGGCGCGGTAGACCGACCCCGTCCCCGGATCGGAGCACGCGCCGCAGAGAAGGGCGATCCCGAGGATCGACGTCGTCGTCAACGATGCGGCGGCTCTCATCACACCTCCTTCTACCCCTCGAATCCCTCGGTCTCCACGCGGTAGAGGCGCGCGCCGGCCCCCACGATGAAGAACGTCGCGACGAGGTAGGCACCCGCCGCGAGAACGAGCGCCCAGGCCACCATCTCCGGGCTCAGCCGACGCACGATCGTCTCCGCGTGCCGGAGAACGAAGGAGATCGGGAGCTGCACGAGGTTCGGCACGAGCACGACCGCCAGGGTGATCCCCGGAAGCCTCCCGAAGATCCGCAGGCTCCTGCCGAGCGCGGCGAGGATCCCGCGCCTTTCCACCAGCAGGACAATAGGCGCGTAGAGGAAGAGCGCCTCGAGGATCACGCCGACCAGGAAGCTGCCGTACCGGATGAGTCGCACCGTGTTCCCGCCGACCTCCTCCGGCCTGCCGAAGACGAGTTGCGGGAGCAGATAGATCGACCCGTAGAGCAGGAGGATCACCGGCAGCCGGAGCAGGATCAGCCGGGGCCAGGCCCGGGTGGCGGTCGCCAGGGAACCTCCGACCCGCTCCGTCGGCCGATCCGCCTGCCGGAAGTAGAGAAACGCCGCGCCGATGAGCCAGGCTCCGAAGATCAGATCCAACCCGAGGCTCAGCCTCGAGAAGACCGAGGGAAGCGCCAGGTAGAACAGCGGGTAGTGCAAGGCTGGTTCTCCGGCGATCGCGCGCACCACGGGAACCAGCACCGGCGCGAGGATCGGCTCGTGGAACCGCGTCAAGAGTAGCACCGCTCCCGCCTGGATCAGGAAGTAGAGCAGAAACGGGCTCCAGAGCCGGAGCCGTCCCATGTTCCGGGCCGTCTCGATCCATGCCCAGAGCAGCAATGCGAACGATCCTGTCATCGAGCCCCCCTCAGTCGGCGATGAGATGCGGCAGCTGCCGCGCCAGCTCGGCGACGAACGCCCGGTTCCACTCCTCCGCGCGTTCCGGCCTCCCCGCCTCGAGCGTCGAGACCCGCACGAAGACGCCGTACTGGCGGTTCTCGCGCAGTCCCTGGAGGAACAGGCGGAAGCGATATTTCCGCACGTCGGAGACCGGACGCCCCCCCGGCGTGTACCAGAACGTCGCCACGCGCTCCGTTCGCCCCGGCCGTCCCGCTTCGAACCGCTCCGCCGTCAGATCCCCGAGCGCGCTCTCCATCGCAAGCGGCGAGAGCTCTCGGGTCCGGTACCCCTGGCTCCGATAGCACAGCTGCGGATCGTGCCCGCCGAGCCGCGTGTTCACGAAGTAGACGAGGACGACCCAGATCGGAACCCCGTCCGGTCGCAGATACCGGCGGATCACGAGATCATCCGAGTCGAGCTCGTCGAGCACCGCCTGATCGAGCGGGACCTTCTCCCCCGGGAGATCGAGCAGGCTCATCGGCAGGCTCTCGAGCCGGCTGGCCGCCCCCGGGGCGGGCGGAACGAGGAGCCGGTAGCAAGCGAGCAGGACCAGCAGTCCGGGGACGAAGAGGATCGGTCCGCGCCGTCTCAGCATCGCAGGACCTTCTTTCCCGCCGCGAGCATCAGGAACGCCAGCAGGAAGAGCGCGTACCCTCCGACGTCATGGAACAGGCCGGCGGCCTGGGAAACCCCCGCCACCCCCGCGTAGACGCAAAGCGTCGCGATCCGGAGCACGTTGGCTGCGACGGCGATCGGCAATGCGATCGCGAACAGGAGGATCCGTCTCCACAGCACACCGCGGGAGAAGTACGCGAACAACGCTCCCAGAGCGAGCAGGGCGATCATCGAGCGCAGGCCCGAGCAGGCGTTCTCGACCGCCAACGTACCCTCGGGGAAGAGCAGGTTCACCCCCTCCCGCTCGACCGCCACCCCGATCCCCTGCGCGATCCCCACGGCCCCCTGCGCGGCCAGGAGCTTCAAGCGGAACCCGACGACATCCATGAACCAGGGCAGGGCCGGAACCATGAACAGGAGGAAGAGGACCGGAAAGGCGATCGTGCGGAACGATCGGTGTCCGAAGATCTGCCAACCGGCTCCGAGGAGCACGCCGACGAGGGACAGCCCCTGCAGCATGACGACGTCCCCCCGCATGGCGGCGACCTGGAGGAGAACCGCCGGCCCCAGCAGGAGCGTCCCCCACCACGTCGGCTCGCCCGCTTCCCGGCGCAGGCGGTGCCGCTGCCTCCAGAGGAGCCAGATCGTGACGGGCGGGATCAGGAATCCGTGCGAGTAGTTCGGATTGTGCATCCAGACCCCCCAGAGCTCGGCGAGGGTCCCCGAGTACGCAACCCCGATCGCCAGCAGAGCCCCCCCTGCGGCGGCCATCCGGAGCGAGGAGAGGCGACGACGCGGCGAGAGCACGCTCTCCTCGTTCCATGCCGTCTCCGAACGGGTCACGCCGACGGCTCCTTCCGCCGCCCTTTCCCGCCGACGCTGGCGTAGCGGTAGTACCGGTAGTTGTAGTAGTAGGGCATGAGTTCGTTGACGTTGTTCATCAGGATCCCGCGGACATTCCCGGTGAACTGCTTCTGCAGCTCGACGCTTCGCTCGACCATGTGCCGCGGAGTCCCTCCCGCCTTGATCACCAGCACCACCGCGTCGACGAGCTGGCCGATGATCAACGGATCGGGCACGGGCAGGTTGGGGGGCGAATCGATGACGACGAACCCGTAGCGGCGGGTCAGCTCGGGGAGGAACCAGGAGAGCCCCTCGAAGGTGAGCAGGTCGTTGCGAGGAGCCGGCGCGCTTCCGAGAGAGAGGAGCCGCAGGTTCGGGATCCCGGTCTTCAGGAACCAGCTCTCCTCGATCCGCTGGCTCTCGAGCGCCTGGATCACCCCGGGCGAACTCGGATCGACGTTGAGCATCTTGCCGAGGGATCCGCGGCGGAGGTCCAGGTCGACCAGGAGAACCGGGGTCCGCGGCTCCTCCGCGGCGGCGGTGGCGCCGAGCAGGATCGAGGAGGTGGTCTTCCCCTCGCCGCCGCGGGTGCTGGTGACCAGGAGACTGCGTACGGGCGACTCCTCCTCGCTGCGCATCTGCAGGATGACCCTCCGCATCTCGAGGTACGCGGGGGTGTCGTGCAGGAAATCGGCGAGCCGGGTCCCGGTCCAGGTGACCGACCCGTCCTTGCCCGCCTTTCGGGCCTCTTCGATCTGGGGCAGCGTTCCCAGGACGCGGAGGCCGAGCAGCCGCTCCGCCTCCCGGGAGTCCCGATAGGTCTGGTCGTGTCGCTCGACCAGGACGAGCGCTCCGAACCCCAGGAACAGTCCGATCACCCCCGCGAGGATCACGATCGCGGTCCGGTTCGGCCGGACCGGTTTCAGCGGGCGCGACGCCGGCTCGAGGACCGTGAGGCGACCCGCCGCCTGCGTCGCCTCGAACGCCTGGCTGATCTGGCTGGAGGCGAGCTGCTGGACGAAGGCGTTGTAGAGAGCGCGGTTCGTCTCGACCTCCTCGGTCAACCTCTTCAGCGTCGTCTCCTGGCGCGGCGCCCCGGCGAGGTCCCGGCGCAGCCGGCCGAGCAGGGAGTCGTAGGCGTCGATCCGTGCCTCGACGCCGTCGACCCGAACCTCGGCGACCAGGAGCTCGGCGGCCGCCTCCCGATCCTCCGGCGGGATCTGCCGGTTCTCCTCGGCGACCAGTGTTTCCGAGAGGGTGGAAAGGACCTGGAACTGGCGGGCGATCTGCAGCGCATAGGACTCGCTTCCCACGCCGCCGTTCTCGTCGTCCGTCCGGACCGACTCCTGGGCGTAGCGTCGTTCCAGATCGCGGATCTCCTCCACCGTGGCCCGCCATTCCCGGCCCTCGATCCCCTGCAGCGCGGCGTGCGTGTTCGGGCTCGTGCTCAGCAAGGCCCGTTCGAGACGGTCCCGCTCCTCGCGCCATCGATCCAGCTCCTCGGTCGCCTTTGCGCGCAACCGTGGGATCTCCGCGGCGAGGTCCGGGTCGAGGTCCGCGCTCGCGGCCTCCTGGACGACGACACCTCGCTGGAACTCCTCCAGGCGTTGCTCCGCTTCGGTCAACCGCTGTTTGTAGACGGCGAGCTGCTCGAGGCTGAAGTCGTGTAACGAGCGGAGCCGCTCGATCTGCTCGGATCGATTCGCCTCGATCACCGCATCCGTCAGCTTCTGCGCCAGAAGGCGGGCCCGGTCGGGGTAGTAGTCCGTGACCCGGATGATGATCAGATCCCCTTGATCGCGGTTGCGCTCCATCCGGATCATCTCGCGCAGGATCTGGGTAATCCGGAGATCGATGAGCTGGTCCTCGGTCATGTCCGGGTAGCGCCGGCGGCTCTTGGCGACCCACTTCAGGATCGCGCGGTCCTCCCGAAAGCCGCTCGCCTCGGCGACCTTCAGCAGGAACTCGTTGCTTTGCAGGAGGGTCCGTAGCCGTTCGAGGGTGTCGCGTTCCCGTCCGATCGGCACCATCCCCTCGAGCTGCCGCGTAACCGGTTGCGGCGCCTCGAACAGGAGCATCGCGCGCGCCTGGTAGACGGGTCGGAGGACTTTCGGATGTCCGATGATCACGCCGGCGAGGACTCCGGAGAGCATCGGGATCAGGACGACCCACTTCCGGCGCCAGACGAGGGCGAGGAGGCCGCGGAGATCCTGCCCCTCTCCGACGGGGGCTTTCGGTTGCAAGGGCTGCATCCTCCTAGTTCTCGTTCAGCACGTCCGAGATCAGGAACAGGTTGACGATGTCCCGGGAGACCCCGAGGAACTCGCGCGTGACCCCCCAGATCGCTCCGGCCAGGGTCGCCGATTTCGGGGGAACGTGGACCACGTCCCCCGGGCGGACCAGGAAGCGGGAGTCACCGGTTTCCAGGTACTGCTCCAGATCGACCGACGCGGAGAAAGTCGCCCCGGTCGGATCCGTTCCGACGACCTGCACGTGGGAGAGATCTCCGGTCGGCAGGTTCCCCCCGGAAATGCTGATCAGCTTCAGCAGATCGATGCCGCTTCCGACCCCGTAGGCGCCCGGCTGTGCAACGTCCCCCGTGATGTAGGCGGCGTTCGATCCCGCCCCGGCCTCGGCGCCGAGGCTCGGAACGAAGACGACGTCGTCGGGCAGCAGCTCCGGCAGATCCGAGAAGTCGCCCGTCCGCATCGCTTCGGAAAGATCGACCGTCATCGTGGTGCGCCGACCGTTCGCGCGCCGGAAGACCTGCACTCTTCCGAGATCGG
>WJJW01000166.1 GCA_014729455.1 Candidatus Eiseniibacteriota bacterium | reverse complement strand
GTGCATGGCCTTCGGGCCATGCACGCTCGGACTCGCTCCTTCAAACCGCCGCACTGCCCGAATCCACATTGCCCCTTCCACCGCGATCCGAAGGATTGGCAATGGAAGAGGGCCGGCTTCTACTCGAGGCAGGTCTCTCCCCAGCGCATCCAACGCTTTCAATGCCTGCTATGTAGGCGCTTCTTCTCCACCCAGACCTTCTCCACCAGCTATTGGCTGCGTCTGCCTCGTCTGCTCCCCGTCGTCCTCCTCCGCTCCCTCGGATGCTCCGCCATCCGCCAGATCGCTCGTGAGCTGGGCGTCGCCCCCTCGACGGTCCAACGCCTCCTCGAACGTCTCGGCCGTCACTGTTTGCTCTACCACCAGCTCCACAGGCCCGAAAGACTGACCGAACCGCTCGTCATCGACGGCTTCGAGACCTTCGAGTTCAGCCAGTACTGGCCGTTTCACTTCAACTTAGGCGTCGGAGCCGGTTCCCACTTCCTCTACGCTTTCACCGACGCCGAGCTGCGCCGCAAGGGACGGATGACCCCCGAGCAGCGAATCCGCCGCCAGGAGCTCGAGCGGGTCCACGGTCAACCGGATCCGAAGGCGGTCGAGAAGGAGATGGCAGCGATGATCCGCCTGGTCCTGCCCGAGGGGGGCCCGGTGGAGATCCGTTCAGATGAACACCGGGCCTACCCGCGGGCTTTGCGGAGCCTGGAGGACTTGGAGGTGCGTCGCCACCAGGTGACCCCATCGACGCGGACCCGAACACCGGGCAACCCTTTGTTTCCAGCAAACTTGGTGGACCTCCTATTGCGTCACTCGGGGAGTAACCACAAAAGGGAGACGATCGCGTTTTCGAAGAGGCGGCAGGGCGCAGCCGAGCGACTGGCGATCTTCCAGGTCTGGCGTAACTGGATGAAATCGTTTTCGGAGAAGAAGGGGGACGCGACTCCCGCGGAGCGGTTGGGTTTGCGGGAGGGCAAGCTGACCGTGAATGAGCTGTTGCGGAGGCGGTTGTTTGCGAGTCTCGTGGAACTTCCGGAGCGTTTGATGCGGTACTACCGGCGGGAGATTCCGACGCGGCAGGTTCCCAACGGGCGGCGGCACACGCTGAGGTTTGCATACTGAGACAGAACGGGGAAACGTCGAAGCCGCGATTCCCCTGTTGCTTCAAGAATCAGAGATGCAATCTCCGCAACACAACCCTCCGGTCAGAAACGACGAGCCAAACGATCGGTGCCAGGAGAAGCACCAGAGCACCCAGGCCGTGCCCGCTCGCCCACACGCTGGGCTGCCCGATGAGACGCGAGAGCTCGTCGGCGGCGACGATCCCGTAGGCGGCGAACAGGAATGCGAGTGGATTGCCGCGCAGGAGAAGAAACCCGAGGGCCAGCGCCGCTGCGGAAACGAGGAGGATCGGCAGCAGCACGAACGCCGCCTCCCCCGCCCCCTTTCCCGACAGCAAGGCCAGGCCGATCACGGCGACGGCCGGGAACACGATCCGCACCGGAAAGCGCTCCCCCTCGCGGCGGGTGAGAAGGTGGGCGAGCAGCGCCCCTCCGAGAGCAAGAAGAAACGCCCGGGGCAGGACCGTCGTGACCACCCCGAGTGCGGGCACGGTCGCCTCCAGGTTCGCGGTGGTTTCGAGGTCGGGGGGCGCGCCGAAGCCGGGGACCTGGAGACCGAGAACCGAGCCGATCGCCGCCGCCGCGCCGATCCAGACGGGCCCGGCGATCAGGGCGAGAAGCGCGGTGGGAAGCATCCTCCGCCGCGCTCCAGCGTCGGAAAGGGAACGGAGCACCGGGTGGAGACGGGACACGAGCCCGAGCGAAGACCACGCGAAAAAGAAATAGAGCGCTCCGGCGGTCGCGAACCCGACGGCGAGCATCATCTGGAAGGTGCTCCAGGGAACCGTCGTGTCGTAGCGGGAGACGACCCGCGGCAGGCCGTTCAACGCCGCGACGAACGAGACGAGCAGCGCCGCGACACCGACGAACGCGAAACGCTTCCAGGGGACCGGCCCGGCCCCGCGCGCCCGGATCGCGTCGCGGATGCAGAGACCCGTTCCCCCCGCAGAACCGAGCAGAAGCAGCGCGAGCGCGAATCCCCACAGGATGGTCCGCTTCTCCCGCTCGCGTCGGAACTGCTCGGGAACCCGGAAGCCCTGCCCGAACGCGATCGCCGAGCTCCCGGCGACCGTCGCCGTCAGCCGGACGCGGCCCTCCCCTACGCTCCACGGATCCTCCTCCCTCGTCTCCCAGACGAATCTCCGATCCAGGCGGTGTTCCTTCGGCTCCTCCGCGACTTCGGTCCGCTCCAGTCCGGCGACCGTGCGCCCGAGCCGTTCGATGAACGCGATGGCGACCGACTCGGCGGTCGTCTCCGGAAGGGTCGCCAGGCTCTCCGACTCCGCGATCCGGTGGCGCAGTTCGACCACCGAACCGGTAGAGGCGTCGACGCCGACGCGAACCTCCTCGACCTCGAGAGGCTCGAACGAGCGGAGCCGCCAGACATGCAGCGGAACCGGCTCCGGGACGAGATCGGCGAGCGCTCCCGCGCCGCCGCGGGAGAGGAGATAGCGCGCCACGACCGGGTCCAGACCGCTGTCCATCTCGATCACCCGCCGGAAGCGTCCGGGCTCGATCCCCATCTCTTCGAGACGGCCCCCGGCGATCTCCTCTGCCGAGGCGCGGTCGATCCGGATCGGCGCCTCGGGAAGCCGTTCGGCGACCCACCACGACGCGAATCCGAAGATCCCGAGAGCGAGAACCGTGATCCCCACTCCCGCGACGGCCCGCCGGCGGCCCAGAGGTGCGGGCTCGACGAC
>WJJW01000023.1 GCA_014729455.1 Candidatus Eiseniibacteriota bacterium | reverse complement strand
GCTCTCGTCGACCCAGGCCTGGGCACGGATCAGCCCCTCGACCCCCGCCGCGATCGCGACGGGGGGATAGCGGGGCCGGACCATCTGGAGGATCACGAACTCGTCGGTCCGGGTCGTCGGAGAGCTCGTCGATCGCAGGGCCCAGTCCTCCCCGAGCTCGATCACCGGGTTGGTGGCCTCCTCTTCGCCCGCCAGGCCGGCCGCCATCCTCTGTCGGATCCGGTCCCGCCGGTTCGACTCCGGCTCGACCTCCACCGGCTCCTCGACGAGCGCCCCCGCGGCGCGCCGCTCGGCGGCGAGCTGCTCCTGCTGCTCGACCGGGAACTCCTGGGGGTTCAGCTCTCCGATGTACAGCTCCGGGCCCGCGTAGCCGATGTGCGGGGCGTCGCGCATCTCCGTCCACTGCCGCGGCGCGGGGGTCGCGAAGAGAAGGAGCGCGTGGACGGCCGCCGAGACGACCACCGCAAAGCCGAAGCGGCGACCGTACCGGGGATCCCTCGAATCGATGCGTGCTTCGGCTCGGATCATCGCGCCCTCCTTGGTTACAATAGCAGAGAGGACGCCGAACGGCGTTCCCGGACCTTGACAGTCCGTTTCGGCTCCGGCAGGCTTCGATCCGAGGAAAACGATGGCCAAGGAAGATCCGCGTTCGGCGATCGCATCGATCCGCAACATCGGCATCATCGCCCACATCGACGCCGGCAAGACCACCACGACCGAGCGGATGCTCTACTACACCGGCGTGACCCATCAGATCGGGGACGTCGACGAAGGAACGACGCAGACCGACTGGATGGAGCAGGAACGCGAGCGGGGGATCACGATCACCAGCGCCGCGATCTCTTGCAGCTGGCGCGATCATCGGATCAACATCATCGACACGCCCGGGCACGTCGACTTCACCGCCGAGGTGGAGCGGTCGCTCCGTGTGCTCGACGGGGCGGTCGCGGTCCTCGACGCGCGCAGCGGAGTGGAGCCGCAGTCGGAGGTCGTCTGGCACCAGGCCGATCGCTATCGGGTCCCCCGGATCGTCTTCATCAACAAGATGGACCGCGCCGGCGCCGACTTCGAGGCGACCCTCGACGACATCCGCGAGACGCTCGGAGTGCTCCCCCTGGTGGTCAACTTCCCGCTCGGGCAGGAGGATCGCTTTCAGGGGGTGATCGACGTCTACTCGGGAGAGTACCTCCGCTGGTCGACCGACGATCGGGGATGGACGATGAACCGGGAGCCGGCTCCCGACTCGGAGCGGCAGCGGGTCGAGACCTACCGCAAGGAGATGCTGGATACCCTCGCGACCGAGGACGAGACCCTCCTCGAGGCGGTGCTCGCGGGAGGCACGCCTTCCCGCGAAGAGGTCTGGAAGGTTCTCCGGAAGGCGACGATCGATCGGAAGGTGACCCCGGTCTTCTGCGGCGCCGCGCTCCGCGACCGCGGGATCCAGCCGCTCCTCGACGCGGTCGTGGAGCTGCTCCCCTCTCCCGTGGAGGTCGTCCCCCCGACCGGGCTCGATCCGGACGGCGTCGAGCGCTCCCGGCCGATCGACCCGGATGGACCGCTCTGCTGTCTGGCGTTCAAGACCGTCACCGAGCGGGAGCGCGGCAGGCTCTCCTTCCTGCGGATCTACTCGGGGATCCTGCGGGAAGGACAGGAAGTCCACAACGCGAATCGGGGGGAGACCGAGCGGATCGTCCATCTCTTCCGGATGCACGCGGCGAAGCGGCAGCGGGTCAAGGAGGCGCCGGCCGGGGAGATCGTCGCGGCGACGGGGATCAAGTCGGCCGCGACCGGGGAGACCCTGTGCGACCGGGACCATCCGATCCGGCTGGAGTCGATGCAGTTTCCGGAGCCGGTCGTCTCGGCGGCCCTGGAGGGGCGCGGCGCGGGGGACGAGGAACGGATCCAGTTCGCCCTCTCGAAGCTCGCCGGCGACGATCCGACCTTCCGCGTCCGGATCGACGAGAACACCGGCCAGACGGTGATCTCCGGAATGGGGGAGCTCCATCTGGAGGTTCTCGAGGACCGCTTGAACCGGGAGTTCAACCTCAAGGTCCGGATGGGAAGACCGCAGGTGACCTACCGCGAGACGATCCGCAAGACCGTGGAGAGCGTAGGGACCTTCGAGCGGACCACGGGCGGACGGGATCACTTCGGTCGCGTGGTCCTACGGATCAAGCCGCGCGCGCGGGGGACGGGGTTGCGCTTCGTCTGGAACGCCGCGGACGGATCGATCCCGGAAGCGTTCCGGCCGGTCATCGAGCAGGCGTTCCGCGACGGGACCGAGTCGGGGATCCAGTTCGGCTATCCGATCACCGACGTCGAGGCGGAGCTGATCGACGGGGCGTCCCACGAGGTCCACTCGACGGAGCTTGCGTTCCACGCCGCGACGATCGCCCCGGCCGGCGCCTCCTTGACCCGCTGCCGCTTCGCCGCGTGCATCCGGAAGAGATGGACGATCCGCTCGGTCTCCCCCCGGTTCGCGTTGTGGACTTCCTGTCCTTCCCGCAGGATCCCCGAGTAGATCCGCAGGAAGGAGAGCCTGCCGCGCTCCCGCTCGGTGACGGTCTTGAACGCCAGACAGCAGAGCGGTCCATCCGGGTCGATCGG
>WJJW01000165.1 GCA_014729455.1 Candidatus Eiseniibacteriota bacterium | reverse complement strand
CGACGCGGAAGGAGCGACGTAGCATGAGCACGATCGAGGGTCTGGGAGGCTGGAAGAGGACGACGCGATGCGGGGCGCTCCGCGCCGACGCGATCGGCGAGGAGGTCGTCCTGATGGGCTGGGTCCACCGGATCCGGGACCACGGGGGAGTCTTCTTCCTGAACCTCCGGGATCGGGACGGCCTCGCGCAGGTCGTCGTCCATCCGGATACGGTCGATCCGGCTCTGCTCGACAAGGTCCGGTCGGTTCGGCCGGAGTTCGTGCTCGCCGTGCGCGGCATGGTCGGTTCCCGTCCCGAGGAGATGCGCAACCCGGAGATGCCGACCGGCGACGTCGAGGTCGCCGCGACCGATCTTCGGATCCTCAGCACCTCCGAGACCCCCCCGTTCGTCATCGGTGGAGAGGTCGAGGCGGGGGAGGATCTCCGCCTGCAGTACCGCTACCTCGATCTCCGCTCGGAGGAGCTGCAGAAGATCCTCGCGCTGCGGAGCCGTGCTGCCCTCGAGGCGAGGACCTACCTCGCCGAGAACGACTTCTGGGAGATCGAGACGCCGATGCTCGTGCGCCCCACCCCGGAAGGGGCGCGCGACTACCTCGTCCCGAGCCGGATCCACGAGGGTTCGTTCTACGCGCTGCCGCAGTCGCCGCAGCTCTACAAGCAGACCCTGATGGTCGCGGGCGTGGATCGCTACTTCCAGCTCGCCCGTTGCCTCCGGGACGAGGATCTCCGGGCGGATCGACAGCCGGAGCACACGCAGATCGACATCGAGATGAGCTTCGTCGAGGAGGACGACGTCTTCGGCCTGGCCGAGGGGCTGATGGAGCGCATTTTCCAGTCCTGCCTCGGGGTCCGGATCCCGCGGCCGTTCCCCCGCCTGGCCTATCGGGAGGCGATGGATCGCTACGGGAGCGACAAGCCGGACCTCCGCTTCGATCTGCCGCTGGTCGACCTCTCCGAGGCGGTCGCCGGCAGCGACTTCCGGGTCTTCCGGGAGACGCTGGAGGCGGGGGGAAGCGTGAAGGGGCTCGTCGTTCCGGGAGGCGGGGAGCTCTCGCGCCGGGAGCAGGACGAGCTCGAGGCGCACGTGAAGACCTACGGGGCGAAAGGGCTCGCGCGCGCGAAGGTCGGCCCGAAGGGGCTCGAGGGAGGTTTCGCGAAGTTCCTCGACGCCCCGGCGACCGACCGGCTCCTGGAAGCGAGCGGCGCCCGCGATGGGGACCTGATCGGCGTCGTGGCCGATCGCAAGCCGGTCGTCGACCGTTCCCTCGGAGCCCTGCGCCTCCGCGTGGGGCAGGCCGCCCTGGGAGAGGAGGCCCGCCGGGAGTGGCGCTTCCTCTGGGTCCATCGCTTCCCCCTGTTCGAACGGGACGAGACGAGCGGGCAGGTCGTCCCGGCCCACCACATGTTCACGATGCCGCTGGAGGAGGACATCCCCAAGCTGGGCACCGATCCGTTGGCGGTGCACGCGCGTCTCTACGACCTCGTGCTCAACGGTACGGAGCTGGCGAGCGGCAGCATCCGGATCCACAGGAGAGACCTCCAGGAAGCGGTGATGGAGGTCGTCGGGATCGATCGGGAGGAGGCGGAGCGGAGATTCGGGTTCCTCCTCCGCGCCTTCGAGTACGGAGCCCCGCCCCACGGGGGGCTCGCGATCGGGTTCGATCGGGTCGTCATGCTGATGGCCGGCCGGACCTCGATCCGCGACACGATCGCCTTCCCGAAGACGACGAGCGCGGCCAGTCTGATGGACGAGGCCCCCGCCCCCGTGGATCCGGAGACCCTCAAGGAGCTCCACCTTCGGATCGAGGAAAGCCGATGAGCCGGCTTCCGCAGACTCGACCCGAGCATGAGGCACGAGAGATGCAAAGCGAGGCGCGAATCGCGCTGTTCATGGATTTCGAGAACATCGCGCTCGGGCTCCGGGGCAAGAAGGCGAAGTCCTTCAACGTCCAGGTGATCCTCGAGCGGCTTCTCGACAAGGGACGGATCATCGTCAAGCGGGCCTACGCCGACTGGGCCCGATACGACGAGTACAAGCGGGATCTCCACGAAGCGGCGATCGAGCTGATCGAGATCCCGGGGCGACAGCAGACGGGGAAGAACTCGGCGGACATCCGCCTGGTGGTCGACGCCCTCGATCTCTGCTACACGAAGGAGCATCTCGACACCTTCGTGGTGGTCTCCGGGGACAGCGACTTCTCCCCGCTCGTCTCGAAGCTGAAGGAGAACAACAAGCAGGTGATCGGGATGGGCCTGCGGGACGCGACCTCGGACCTTCTCGCCGACAACTGTGACGAGTTCCTCTACTACGAGGATCTGATCAAGTCGCCGCAGAAGGCGGTGACGAAGGGGAGCGTCCCGGCGAAGAAGCAGGCGGCGTTCAACCTGCTTCTCGACGCGATCAGCGCGCTCTTGAGGGAGAACAAGGAGGTACTCTGGAGCTCGATGATCAAGGAGACGATGAAGCGGAAGAAGCCGGCGTTCAGCGAGAGCAGCCACGGATTCCGGACCTTCAGCGAGCTGCTCGAGGACGCCGCGCATCACGGTCTGATCGAGATCACGCGGGACATGCGCTCGGGCGGCACCTACGTGGTCACGGAGGTCCACTTCGGATAGGATCGTTCCACGACGGCCGGCCGGCACCGGCCGTGAGGAGGATGCGATGCGCAAGACAGCGGCCTGGATCGCCGCCCTCGTCCTGCTCGGGGCGGCGGGATGCGCCGGGACGAAGCCGTGCCTGGTCATTCCGGCTCAGATCGAGCTCGCCGAGAGCGAGAGAGAGGCGGCGCTCGCCGCGCTGGAGCGGCAGGAACAGGAGTTGGAGCGCTGGTCCCACGCGGTGGAGCAGAGCCGCGCCCGGGTGGAGCGGCTCAGGGAGGATCGGGACCGCCTCCGCGAGGAGGTGGGCGATCTGGACGTGGAGGAGAGACGGTGATGCGCGCGGCGATGCTGATCCCCATCGCGTTGTTGATGGCCGGCTGCTTCGGGCCGCCCCGTCCGGCCCGGGTCGCCGACATCGACGCGGGGGAATTCTACACGAACGATGAGATCCGGGGCTTGGACCAGGAGGAGCGGAACCGGTACTGCGCGCAGCTGCGGTCGCGCATCGACGCGCTGAAGGCCGAGGCCGATTCGATCCAGGCCCGCGCCGATTCGCTCCGGGGGGAGGCCGATTCCCTCCGGCACGTGAACCGGGAGCTGTCGACCGAGATCCGGGATCTCGACGGGGAGATCCGGCAGCTCCGGCTCGCCCGTCGGGCGGCGACCATCTACACCGTCAAGGCGGGCGACACGCTGCAGAAGATCGCCTCCGTCGTCTACGGAACGGCGACCCGCTGGAGGGACATCTACGAGGCGAACCGGACCCGTCTCGGCAAACCGACCGATCCGCTGAAGGCGGGGATGCGGCTGCAGATCCCGGCGAAGTAGTCGATGACGGACGCCGTGCAGCAGGAGTTCCCGCTCGAAGGGCTCGATCCGCTGCGTCTCTTCGGCCAGGCGGACCACAACCTCCGTGCGCTCGAGCAGCGGCTCGGGATCACGCTGGTCGCGCGGAACAACGTGCTCACGGTCCGCGGGGAGCCGGAGGCGGTCGGCAAGGCGATGGAGGTCCTCCGGTTCCTCGGGGAGCGGGTCCGCGGCGGGAAGGTGATCGACGACGGCGATCTCACCTACATCTTCTCGGTCCTCGAAGAACGGGCGAACGGGATCGACAACGCGCCGCTTCCCGAGGCCGCGACGGTCCTCTTCGGGGACAAGCGGGTCATCCGGGTGCGGACCCTCGGACAGGCGCAGTACGTCGAGGCGATGGCGAAGAACGACATCGTCTTCGGGATCGGTCCCGCCGGCACCGGAAAGACGTATCTGGCCGTGGCGATGGCGGTCCGTCTTCTGCGGGAGAAGGCGGTCGATCGGATCGTCCTCGCCCGACCGGCGGTCGAGGCGGGGGAGAGCCTCGGATTCCTTCCCGGAGACATGCAGGAGAAGGTCGACCCGTACTTGCGGCCGCTCTACGATGCCCTGCACGACATGGTGAGCTACGAGCGACTCCAGCGGCTGATCCAGCTCGGGGTCGTGGAGATCGCCCCCCTCGCGTTCATGCGCGGACGGACCCTGTCGCGGTCGTTCGTGATCCTCGACGAGGCGCAGAATACCTCGCTCGGACAGATGAAGATGTTCCTGACCCGCCTCGGCCCCAACTCGAAGGCGGCGATCACCGGAGACATCACCCAGATCGACCTCCCGAAGGTCGAGGCGTCGGGGCTGATCCTGATCCGGCCGATCCTCGAGGGTCTGGAGGGAGTGCGGTTCATCACGTTCACGGAGCGCGACGTGGTCCGGCACCAGCTCGTGCGGGACATCATTCAGGCCTTCGACCGTCACGGAACCGGGCCCGTGCTGGGACGGCAGTCGTGAACCTCGAAACGCGGACCCGCCGACGAAGCACGGGGCCGGCATCGCGGATCGGTGCGTTCCTCACCCGCAACGAGCGGCTCACCCGTCTGCTGATCCTCGTCCCGGTCCTCGCGGCCGGGATGTCTCTCTTTCCGCCCTCCTTCGGCGAGGAGACGCTCCACCTCCGGGTCGGGGATCGCGCGCCCCGGACCGTCGTGGCGGAGTTCGATTTTCCGGTCATGAAGGATCCCGAACTGCTGGCCGAGGAGCGCATCCTCGCGGCCTCCCGCAGCCCGGTCGCCTTCGTACGGAACGACAGCGTGGCGCTGGAGGTGTTCAAGAGGCTCGGGGATTTCCGCACGAGGATGGGCAACCTGCGAGCCGGACGGCCGCATCGCTCCCCGTCCCCGGAGCTGGAGATCTCCCAGTCCCTGCTCGTCCAGCTCATGCTCTCCGAGGAGCAGGCACCGTTGCTGAACCAGACCGAGGCGGTGCTGCAGACGGCGCTGGAGCGCGGACTGGTGGACCGCGAGGCCGAACCGCTCCTGCGGGACACGGAGGCCGTGCAGGTCCAGGGACCGGAGGAGCCGCGGGAGATCCCGGTCGAGCAGATCCAGACGCCGTCGAAGCTGCGCGAGGCCGCACGGCACCGCGCCCATGCACGCGATCTGGATCCCGAGCTGCTCGTGGAGCTCGTGACGCGCTTCGCGGTCGCGAACCTCTCGTTCGACGAGGAGGCGACCGAGGAGCTGCGCCGTCACCGGCGCGGGGAGGTCGATCCGGTGGCCATGCAGGTGCAGCGGGGCGAGCGGATCGTCGCGGCGCGCGAGAAGGTCGACGAGGAGACCCTCGCCAAGCTCGAGAGCTACCGGGAGTGGCGGGCCGAACGGCGAACCGATTCGCTGGCGCGGATCGGAGGCTGGCTCGGCCGAGTCCTGCTCCTGCTCGTCGGCGTGGCGATGTTCTTCGCCTATCTCCGCCTCCTTCGTCCGGATCTCCACCGGAACCTGGAAGACCTGACCCTTCTGGCGCTGATCGCCTCGCTGGTGATGGGACTGACCGGTCTGTTCCTGCACGCGCTCGGCCTCTCGCCGCTGATGGCGCCGGTGGCGGCGGCGCCGATCCTGGTCGGGCTGCTCTTCGACGAGCGGTTGGCCCTCGTGATCGGCCTCGGCCTCACCGGCCTCATCGCCCTCCTGACCGAGGCGGGGGCCGGGACGATCGCCGTGCTCGGCGTCGGCGCGGCGACGGCGGTCTTCTGCGTTCGGGAGCTGAGCCAGCGCCGGCAGTTCTACCGGCTGGTGCTCCTCGTGCCCGCAGCGCACGTCGTCACGCTCCTCGCACTCGCGCTGGTCCACGGCCAACCGATGCCCGAGCTGTTCCGGGACGCTCTCTCGGCCGCGATCAACCCGATGGTCGCCGCCGGCCTCGCGATGTTCGTGATGCCCCTGGCGGAGCACGGGTTCCGCAAATGCTCGGATATCACGTTGCTCGAGGCGAGCGACCTGAACCGCCCGCTGCTCCGGCGTCTGATGGTCGAGGCGCCGGGAACCTACCACCACTGTCTGATGGTGGGGACGCTGGCCGAGGCGGGAGCGCGCGTCTGCGGCGGGAACCCGCTTCTCGCACGGGTCATCGGCTACTACCACGACATCGGGAAGGTGACGAAGCCGGACTACTACATCGAGAACATCGGGATGGGGCGGAAGAACCCGCATGACCGCTTGAGCCCGTCGATGAGCCGGCTGATCCTCGAGTCGCACGTCCGGGAAGGGGTGGGCCTGGCGCGAGCGGAGCGGCTGCCCCACGTCGTCGTCGAGGGGATCCGCCAGCACCACGGCGGCAGCCTGATGGCGTTCTTCTGGAACAAGGCGAAGCGGATCGACCCGCAGGCGAAGGAGGAGGACTTCCGCTACCCGGGACCGGTCCCGCTGTTCCGCGAGGCCGCGCTCGTGATGCTCGCCGACCAGTCCGACGCCGCCTCGCGGGCGCTCGAGGAGCCGACCCCGAGCCGGATCAAGGGGATCGTCAAGCAGGTGATCGAGACGAGGCTGAGCGACGGCAACCTCGACGAGAGCGGTCTGACGCTGCGGGATCTGTCGCGGGTGCGGGACGCGTTCGTCCCGATTCTCGCCGCCTACTTCCATTCCAGAGCGGCCTACGTGGCCCCGGAGGGTGATGGAAAGCGAAACGCACCGGTTCGAGATCGCGAACCGCCAACGAAGAGCGCGGCTCCGTAGGAACGAGATCCGCGCGCTTCTCCGGCGGATCCTCGAGGGAGAAGGGGAACCCGGCGGGGTCTCCGTCGTCTTCGTCGGACCGCGCACGATGACCACGCTCAACCGGCGGTGGAGGGGGGAGGACCGGCCGACCGACGTCCTCTCGTTCCCTGCGGGACCTTCGCCGCCCGGTCTCGACTTTGCCGGGACGCCGCTCGGCGAGATCGTGGTGTGCGTTCCGGTCTGCGGGGAGTCGGCCGCGCGACGCGGGGTGCCGTTGCACGCCGAGATCGCCCGGATGCTGATCCACGGGACCCTCCACCTGCTCGGGCACGACCATGGATCGCCGGAGGAGAGGCGGCGGATGCAGCCGCGCGAACGCCGGTACCGGGAGTGGGTCCGCCGATCCGGTCTGCAGGTGAGCGAGCCGTGACCGAGGCGCACTCCATCGTTCTCTTCATCGCGGCGAGCCTGCTGGCGCTGGGGCTGTTGCTCGTGCCGGGGAGGAGCCGGCGGCTGCGGGCGATGCGGGCCCTGGTCCATCTCGTTTCGCTGCTCGCCTTCGGGATCGCCGGGTGGACGCTCGCGCAGGGGGAGTACGCGGCGCTCCGGATCCCGGCCCTCGTCTTCGGCTTCGTCTTGACCGGGTTCTTCTGGATCGTCTCGATCCGACTCCGCTTCCTGAGGCGACGGGAGGAGCCGGCCGATGGGATCCTCGAGCCGTCGGCGGAGGGGACCGGCGCGGAGGAGACGGCCGAACCGCTCGGTTCGCAAGGGCGGTCGATCCTGAGCCGGCTGGTGGAGATGAGACGGCAGACGATCGCATCGCTCGGCACGCCGCGGGAGAAGATCGTCTACGCCGAGCGGGATGGGGGGATCGACGCCGCTCTGGCGTCGATGCGCCGGCGCCGGTTCCTGCGGATCCCGATGGTCGACGGTTCCCTCGACCGGATCGTCGGCGTCCTCCACGCGAAGGATGTCATTCCGGCTTCGCTCTCCGGAGCGTCGGATCAGCCCCTGAAGATGATCCTGCGCCGCCCCCTGTTCGTCTCCAGCGACCGGACGATCGCAAACCTGCTCGAGCTCTTCCGCTCCCAGCGGGGACATCTGGCGATCGTGGTGGACGAGTACAACCGGACGGTCGGGCTGGTCTCCCGCGACGACGTGTTCCGATTCCTGTCGGGCGAGGGGGACCGATGAACCCCACGACTCCGGTCCTTCTCGCGGTGTCGCTCCTCCTGGTCTTCGTCGCCTCGCTGGCCCGCCGAGAGCCGGTCCGCCTCCCGCGCCGGATCGCGGGTCCCCGCGAGGAGGGGGCGGTGCGTCAGGTGCATCGGGCTCTGGTGCTGCAGATCGGGATCGGCTTCGCCGCCGCGGTGATGGTCTTCTCCGCCGAGGAGCTCAGGGCGACGCATATCCTGCTGTTCGCCGGCGCGGTCGTTCTCGCGCGGGTCCTGGGACACTGGATCGGCCGGGTGCGGCCGGGGATCGGGCGCGTGCTCTCCCCGCTGCTGGCGCCGGTCGACGGCGCGGCGCTCCTGCTGGACTGGCTGGTCTCCCCGCTCCTTCCGCGCCGTCTGCCGGAACGCGAGCGCCGCGGTGACCAGGATCGGGCGTACGATCAGGTCCTCGAGCTGACCCGGAGCACGGTCGAGCAGGTGATGACGCCGCGCAGCGAGGTGGTCTGGCTCCGGGAGGAAGCGGAACTCGCGGAGATCGCCGAGACCGTCCGCCGGCGCCCGCACGCCCGTTATCCGGTCTTCCACGGCGACTTCGAGCGCCTGATCGGCATGGTCGACCTGGTCGACCTGATCGAGGCGGCCGGGGAGAAGAAGACGGCCGGGGCTCTCGCGCGCCCGGCGATCGTCGTTCCGGAGACGATCGGCTGCGACGACCTCGTGGATCGCATGCGGCGGGATCGGTTCGACACCGCGGTCGTGGTCGACGAGTTCGGGGGGATCGCGGGGCTCGTGACGCTGGAGGATCTCCTGGAGGTCATCATCGGCGACCTGGTCGGCGAGCACGAGCTGATGCCGGTCCGCGGCCGGCGGATCGGGGAGAACGCGTTCATCGTCGATGCGACGCTGCGGATCGACGAGTTCGAGGATCTCTTCGGCCTCTCCCTTCCCGACGGTGACTACGAAACGGTCGCGGGGCTCTTCCTGAGCCACGTCGTTCGGATCCCCTCGCCGGGCGAGAAGATCCATCTCGGGAACCTGCACCTGGAGGTGCTCGAGGCCGATGCCCATCGGATCCGCAAGCTGAAGATCACCTTCTCCCCGCCTCCGGAGCGGGCGTCGCGCGACGCCGGCGCGGCGGCGGGCGTGGAAACGCGAGGTCGAAGATGAAGGATCTGCCGACGCCGGGAATGTGCCTGCTCGTCGCGCTCGTCACGCTCGGGGCCCCGGGATGCGGCGAGGACGATCCCGCCTCGGACGGGATCCCGCCCGCGGTGGTGGAGGACCTGGTCGGCTTTCCGCTGGACACGACCTCGGTGCTGCTGACCTGGACCGCTCCGGGGGACGACGGCGACGCCGGACGGGCGGAGCGCTACGACGTCCGGTTGGCGCGCGACCTGCCGGCGGTCTGGATCGAGATGACCCGGCTGGAGGACGAGCCGGCGCCGCGTGCGGCGGGAGCGGCCGATTCGTTCGTCGTCGGCGATCTCGAGCCGGGCAACACGGTCCACTTCCGGATCGCGGTCGGGGACGAGGTGGGCAACTGGTCCGATCCGTCGGAGGTCGCCGGGGTCGCGCCCTTCGAAGGGGTCGACCGGACCGCGCCCGCGCCGATCGAGGATCTCGCCGCGATCCGCGTGGAGCCGGACGCGATCCGTCTCGCCTGGACCGCGACCGGCGACAACGGCTCGCTGGGACAGGCGCGCGACTACGACCTGCGGTACTGGTCGGAGGGAATCCCTGGCTGGGACCTCGCCACGCGCGTCGAAGGGGAGCCGGATCCGTCGCGGGCGGGGGAGCCCGACAGCTTCACGGTCCGCGGCCTGGATCCGGAGACCACGTACCAGTTCGCGATCCGGGCCGGAGACGAGGTGCCGAACTGGTCGAGCCTCTCGAACGTGGTCACCGAATCGACGGCGCGGCCGGAAGACGTCCGGTGGTCCGACGCCTTCGCGCCGCATCCGCGCGGGATGGGGATCGAGGGGACCGTCCGCGCCCTCCTCGTCCGGGACGACCGTCTGATCGCGGCCGGACTGTTCCATCGCGCCGGAAACGTCGAGGCGCGCAACGTCGCCTCCTGGGACGGGGAGCGCTGGAGCCCGCTCGGAATCGGAACGAACGGGTCGATCCGCGCGGCGATCGTCTATCGAGGGGACCTGATCGTCTCGGGCGGCTTCTCGAGCGCGGGAGGGACCGAGGCGCTCGGGCTGGCCCGCTGGGACGGCGCGGCGTGGCACGCGATGGGGGACAGCAGCGTCGCCGGCGACGGGCCCCTCGCGTTGTTCGATGGAGATCTCGTCGCCGCCCGGATGCACGGAGTCTCGGACGCCCGGCTCCAGGTCTGGAACGGGAGCGCGTGGGACTCGATTCCCGGATGTCCGCTCGACGTCATCGCGGCACTGACCGAGCACCAGGGCCGGCTCATCGCCGGTGGGTACGGGAGCTTTCTTCAGGACGACCTCCAGTACGACGTCTACGCGG
>WJJW01000164.1 GCA_014729455.1 Candidatus Eiseniibacteriota bacterium | reverse complement strand
GGCCTGTTCCTCTCCCCGGGGTTGCCGGGAGAAGGAGGGCTCCGGATCGATTCTCTGCGGGTGGGGGGCGCGGCCGACCAGGCCGGTCTCCGGAGCGGGGATCTGGTGGTGCGGATCGGCTGGGAGCCGGCGCACGACCCGGAGGAGTCGATCCGGAGGGCGGAGCGGCAGATCGCCGAGCGGGGGGCGGCCGTCTTCCAGATCCGCCGGGGGTTCCGCACCACCTTCCTGGCGGTGACCGGGCGCTGACCCGACCCCTCCGTCCCGACGCCGGGGCCGTCCCGCCCGGTTCTTGATCCGATCTTCACGAGGGGCTTGACCGCTGGGGAATCTCACCTTAAGTTGCACGAGACTTATGCCGAACAAAGAAATGGAGCGATCTCATCGCTCTTGGGATCACGCGACGGTCGAAGGGGCGCGGGCGCGCGGGGTTCGCGGGGGGACCATGCGGAAGCGTTACTTTCAGGTCGTGCTGATGCCCGAGGACGGGGGCGAGGTCCGGACCTTCCGGATGCCGCTGCGCATGATCCGCGCGGTGGGAAGCGGCTTGGCGATCCTCCTCCTGCTCGCCGGCGCCTCCCTCGTTTTCCACGTCAAGACCATTCGCGACGCACGAAACCTCCAGGACCTGCGCGCCGAGAATCGCGCGCTGCAGGAGGAGGTGCTGGGCATGAACGCGACGATCGACCGGATCGAAGAGCGCGTCGACTGGGCGGGGGAGGCGGAGAAGGAGGCGCGGCTGCTCGCCGGCCTCGAGCCGATCGATGACGAGACGCGCAAGCTCGGGATCGGAGGATCGCTCCTCGATCCGGAGCCGGACGCGGCGATCCCCGCCGGAGCGACCCGCACGGAGCTGGCCGACCAGACCCGCCGCCTCGAGGCCCTGCGGCGCCAGGTCTCCTTCCAGCGCCGCAGCTACGAAGAAGCGCTCGAGAGCCTGCAAACCCGGGGCGAGACGCTCGCGGCGACGCCGACGATCTGTCCGGTCTACAGCGGCTACACCGTCACCAGCCGATACGGTCTCCGTCGGGATCCGTTCACCGGCCGGCGGGCGCAGCACAACGGACTCGATTTCCAGGCGGTTCCGGGCACGCCGGTGCATGCCCCCGCCGACGGGGAGATCGGGTTCGTCGGATACAACGGCGACTTCGGTCTCTGTGTCGAAGTCGCGCACCGCGACGGGATCGAGACCGTCTACGCGCATCTGAAGAGCGCGGCGGTGAAGCCGGGCCAGAAGGTCACGCGGGGCCAGAAGCTCGGCGCGATCGGCAGCTCGGGTCGCTCGACCGGACCGCACCTGCATTACGAGGTCCGCGTCGACGGACGGGCGGTCGATCCGGCGCAGTACATCCTCACCCCGTCGGTCATCGTCGACTAGCGCGACCCGCCCTCCGCGTCGTATCCTGACGCCGGAATGCGGATCCGGATCCTCTCAGCTGCATCGCACCCCGCTCTCCGCATCGGGAGCCGGCTCGCCGGTCTGCTCGCGATCGCCCTGTCGCCGGCTGTCGCGCCGTGCGGGGCGGCCGAGCTGCTCGACATGCGGACCGGCGTGCACGATGAGCGCTTCCGGATCGTCCTCGACGTCGAAGGGGACGCGTCATGCGCCGTCGAGGAGATCCCGGGAACCGATGATCTGCGGATCGTCGGAGAGCCGCTCTGCCCCACGAGCGCGGCCGCGGAGATGCGCGATCCGATCCCGTTTCTGCGCGCGATCCAGCCTTCCTGCGAAGCTGCGCGACTCTCGATCCGTCTGGTCGCCGCCGGACCGATCGAGGCGAAGAGCTTCTGGCTCGATCCCTCCGGAGCGAAGCCGGCGCGGTTCGTCGTGGACGTCTCTCCGTCGGGATCGCCCGGCGACGAGCCCGCGCGTCCCGTGCAGCCGGAGCCGGTGCCCCGCCGGACCGGCGACTGGCGGATCCTGATCGATCCGGGCCACGGAGGTCGGGATCCCGGAGCGACCGCGCGCGGATTGAAGGAGAAGGAGATCGTCCTCGACGTCTCGCGCCGTCTGGAGGCGATCCTCGATCGATCCCCGGGGTTCGAAGCGCGCCTGACCCGCACCGAGGACCGGTTCATCGGGCTCGTGGAGCGGCGGCGGATCGCCGAAGGGTACGAGGCCGATGCATTCGTCAGCGTGCACGCGAACGCCGTACGGCGCAGCCAGGCGAAAGGGGTCGAGGTCTACTTCCTGTCTCTCGGCGGCGCATCGGACGAGGCCGCCAAGGAGATCGCCCGGCTGGAGAACGAGGCCGACCCGGAGTACGTCGTCGAAGAGGATGCGGAGCTGACGGACATTCCCTTCGGCTTCGACCTCCGCCAGAACGACACGATCGTCCGGAGCAGCCGGCTGGCCGAGGTCACGCTGGTCGCGCTGGAGGAGTCGAACCTCTCGGCGAGCCGCGGCGTGAAGCAGGCGGGGTTCGCCGTGCTGAAGTCGTTCCAGGTTCCCTCGGTTCTGGTCGAGGTCGGCTTCATCTCGAACCCGGCGGAGGCCCGGCGGCTGAAGACGGCCGACCACCGGCAGCGCCTCGCCGAGACGATCGCCGAGGGGATCGTCGATTACTTCCGGCAGTACGCGAGAGCCCGTGCCGAGGAGGTGGGCGGGGGCCCGTAGCCTATTCCAGCCGCACGAGCTTCGCTTCCACCGAACGCGCCCCCTCCCGTACGCGGATCAGGTAGATCCCCGCCGCGAGCCGATCCCCGCGTGAATCACGCCCGTCCCAGGAAGCGGCGAACCGGCCGTCGGCGACCGGCGCCTCGATCGACCGCACGCGGCGTCCCGTCGGGTCGAACAGGGCGATCCGGACCAGGCGACCCGGCGCGCGGCCGGTGATGGCGACCGGACCGGTCGCGGGATTCGGAGCGAGACGGAGCGAGAGCGTTCGGGGGAGCCGGAAATCGGCGGTCGCCGGACCGAGACGGTGGGCGGCGACCCCGTCGTCGAAGACGACCCAGTAGCGATACCGTCCCTCGCGCTCCAGCGGGCCGTCGAGGAAGCGGCGTTCTTCTCCCCGGTCGGTCCACCCGATCGGGATCGGCTCCGGATCGCCGGGGCCCTGCCGGAGCAACGGCAGCGGCCCGGTCCCGGCGTCCCGGGTCAGACGGAAGCGGACGCGGATCCCGTCCTCCTCCTGCACGGCGGAGGCGTCGGAGAGCAGGACCGGGATCACGTACCCGGTGGCGGCGAGCGCGTCGATCTTCCCCTCGCCCCAGGTCGCGTTCGCGCTCCCGCCGGTGAACCCGTCCTTGCGGCAGGTAGAGAGGAGCCGGTCGACCAGGGCCGCGTTCGCCAGCGGACCGAGCTGCTCGAAGATCAGGGCGGCCAGGCCCGCGACGTGCGGGGCGGCCATGCTCGTTCCCTGGGAGATCACGTGGACCCCGTCCTGGAGGATCCACTGGAAGCCGAAGGAGGCGTCGGCCGACCGGGCGGAGCCGATCGCCATGCCGGGGGCGGACAGATCGGGCTTCATGACGCCGTCGCGGCGCGGACCGACGCTCGAGAAGGGGGCGATCTCTCCGACCACCGGCGCGGGGCTGTAGCCGTAGTCGACCCCGTTCTCGGCCCGCCAGCTCGCCTTGGTCACGTACGCGGCGACCGCGAGGACCGAGTCGGCGGTCGCCGGGGAACCGACCAGTTCGGTCTCGTCCAGGCCCAGGACGAAGGGGACGCCTCCCATCGTCGCGAAGAAGCTCCAGAAGTCGATCTCGGTCGGCGCGGAGAGGGCGTCGGCGACGATCTTCCAGGTGCCGGCGGCCGGTGGATCTCCGATCGTCTGGTCGTAGATGCGGAGGAACACCTCGTGGTCTCCGTTGCCGCTCGGGAAGGTCGCGTTGTCGATCTCGACCCGGCCGTCCGCCGTCGAGGCGCCCGACGCGTTCCCCTTGGCGACCGGGCCGACCACCGTGCCGCTCGGCGTGACGACGGAGATCGAGAGGTTCGTGCCCCCGGTGTACCACCCGTCGATGTCGATCTCGTCGTTTCCGATCCCGGGGTTCGGGGTGTAGGCCGGGACCGTGAACGAGACGGTGTCGGCGCCGGACGCCGCCCAGGTTCTCTCCGCGTGGATCCCGTCGCCGGCTTCATTGCCGGCGGCGGCGACGACCGACCGCCCCGGTCCGACCAGGAGATCGATCGCCTGGGCGAAGTCGCCGGTTCCGTCGTGCGGACCGTAGTGCGTGCCGAGGCTCAGGTTCACGACCGCCGGGACCCCGAGGCTGTCCGCCTTCTCGAAGATGTAGGCGACACCGTCGGCGACGCTGCTGGTCAGGTAGTCGGTCTTGACCGCGACGAGCATCGCATTGGGAGCGGCGCCGACGTAGGCGTAGGCCGGCATGCCGTTGCCGGTCGCCGCTCCGTTGCCGGCGGCGATCCCGGCGACGTGCGTGCCGTGGCCGTCCGTATCGACCTGCGTCGCCATGCCGGCGTCGATCTGCGCGGCGGTCCACTCCTTCCCGTACGCGAAGCCGACCGGAGGATCCGACGACGCGACCGTCTGGTCCCAGACAGCGACGAGGCGCGTGTCGCCGGAAAGCTCCTGGAAGTCGGCATGGGCGAGGTCGATCCCGCTGTCGACGATCCCGACGAGGACCCCTTCGCCGGTCAGGCCGACGTAGTCCGGCGGGATCGCTCCGTGCGATTCGTGGACGTCGGACAGCGACGTCTCCGGTCCGCTCAGATCGAGGAACGGCTCGCAGCGGACGGCGGGGGCGACGCGCGTGACCGACGGATCGGCGAGCGCGGCCCGGAGCTGTGCGGC
>WJJW01000022.1 GCA_014729455.1 Candidatus Eiseniibacteriota bacterium | reverse complement strand
GCTTGCCCCGTTCGCCGCGCACGATCGTCTCGAGATCCTTCTCCCGCCGATCGTCGCTCGCCGCGTAGATGTTCGTGTAGCCGGTCCGCGGCGAGAGGAACAGGAACTTGTTCTCGAAGCCGGGGACCCCGTCCGGCACCGGGACGGGGCTCAAGTCGACCGGCCCTCGGGTGAGCCGCCGGCTGTTGAAGGAGATCGGCTCGGAACGCACGATGTCCGGGTAGTACAGCCTCCGGACGGAGTACGACCAACGGGCGCTCAGCTCCTCCATCGGAACTCCGAGCGCCTCCTCGACCGCCTCCTCGAAGCTGTTCGCAGCGACCATCGCGTCGTAGATCGCGCGCAGCCGATCCGGTCCGTGCGTCTCGGCGATGTAGTCGACCACCGACTGCCCGAGCTTGTAGAGCGTGAAGGTCCCGTTGTAGCGCCAGAACTCCGAGATCGGCGGGATCCGGCCGGTCAGGACCATGTCGCGCAGCACCATGTCCGCTTCGGTATCCCGATCCTCCGATCCGTGCACCGCGAGCCCTTCGATGAACCAGAGCGGGGTCCCGGGCATCGACGTCCGGGCGCGCTGGGAGAAGATCCGTTCCTCGAGAGAGAGCTGGAAGACGTGGATCAGTTCGTGATGGATCGTCGTCCGGAAGTCGTGCAGGGATCCGTTGAACGGGACCAGCACCCTCCCCCGCGCGTACTCGGTCAGGCCGGCGACCCCTTCGGGAAGCAGGAACGGGGTGATGTTGGTCTGCTCGAAGTCCTGATGGCTGCTGTAGATGATCAGCGGGATCTGGTGTTCGATCTCGTGGACGAGCAGCCTCCGGAGCCGCTCGTAGCCATCCTCGGCCATGTCGAGCGCGATCCGCGCCAGCTCCTCTTCCTCCGGATAGAAGTAGACCCGCACGTGGGCGCTTTCCAGGACGTGCCAGTCGAAGCGACTGTACTGGACCTTGTTCTTGCCGAAGGTCAAGT
Source organism: Candidatus Eiseniibacteriota bacterium (assembly GCA_014729455.1). Lineage (GTDB taxonomy): Bacteria > Eisenbacteria > RBG-16-71-46 > CAIMUX01 > VGJL01 > WJJW01. The sequence goes on along the minus strand of WJJW01000022.1, from coordinate 5,670 downwards.
ACTGGCCGAACGCCGGCGCCACGCCGAGCGCGCCGAGAACGACGCACGCCGCCACGGCGCGAAGGAGCGATCGGAATCGTCTGGTGTGTCGCGTCCGGATCATCCCTTCATTCTAGGAAAGATCGCGAGGGATCGGGCCGACTTTCGGGGCGATCCGTCGCCGCCGCCCGGATCCTCGTCAATAGGTCAGATACCCGTCGAAGTAGCGGTCGCGATCGGACATGAGGGATCGGATCTCGGCCGGCGTGAGCATCCGAATCGCCTCGGCCGGATCGAGGACCCACATCGGCCGCGCGGCGCCGGATTCGTCGCGGATCAGGCCGTACCCTCCGGGGAGCCCGCCGCGGAGCCGGATCCGCGGCTCTCCGGAGAGCCGCCGCCCTTCTCCATTCCGGTCGAACCGCTCCGCCGCGACGTGCTCGGAGTAGACCGTCACCGGCCGGACGAGCCGCGCGTCGGCCTGCTCCCGATCGGTCGCCAGCGCGTCGAAGCGATAGTTGGACAGCTCGTAGGGGTTGCGGAAGAAGGCCGGCATCGCGATCCGCCTTCCGCCCGCTGGCGCCGGGGGCGCGGCCCGGTCGACGTACAGATCGATCCATCCTCCGTCCGTCGACACGAGGACCACCTCCAGTTCGACCCGCGGGTCGGCGAACGCGACCTCCGGGTCGACCGGGACGGAGAACCACTGCCGGAAGTGGGCGTATCCCGTATCCTCCAGTCCCGGGCGCTTCCGGACGAACCCTTCGAGCTGGCGTCGGACCGAGCGCAGGACCCGTCTCCAACGATCCCCCGCCGCGTTGATCCTCCGGTCCAGCAGGAACGCGGTCGAATCGCTCGGCGGGCGCCCCACGAACCGACCGACCTCGCGCCCCCCGATCCGGATCGAGACCGTCGCATCGCCGCGCTCCGAGGGGAGCAGATCCAGCAGCAGGCGGGCCGATACGAACCGATGCGGCCTCGCGTCCGGCGGAAGCGTGAAGACCGCACGGACCCCTTCCCCCGGCTCGTCGAGCCGCACGCGGGTCCGGTCCGGATCGGGATCGTTGATCGCGCTCCCGGTCGCCAGGAAAGCGAGGATTCCCAGGACGAGCGCGCCGCGCACCCGTCCGATTCCCTCTCCTCCCAGCAGACGGGCGACCAGCGGAAACGCGCCGACGGCGGCGATCCAGGGGGCGATCGGCTCCGCAGCCGGCCGGAGGCGGGCGACCCCGAGGGCGAGGATCGCTCCGGCTGCCGCCAGCAGGACCACCGGGAGCGTCCGGCGGAACCCTTCCCGAACGCGCCGGACGCGGTCGGGAGCGGTGAGCCATCCCCGGAGCGCGGTGGAGAGCACCGCCACCGCTCCGAATCCGTAGAGCATCGCGAACGGGACCGCAGGGATGTTGTACCGCCCCGTGAAGTGGGTCGCCCCGTGCAGGAGGGTGAGGTAGAGAGGGATCGCGGCCGCCACCGGCCGCAGGCCGCTGCGTCCGATGCACAGCGCGAGCCCGACCAGGCCGGCGATCGCCAGAGCCGGCTGGATCCGGACCGGCGGGGGGAGCGAGAGCGGCCCGGCCCGGGCGTCGGTCTTCACGGCCGGGAAGCGCCAGAAATGGCCCGCTTTCGCCAGCATCAGCGCGGGCATTCCGACCGGATGCCGCCGGAGGGTCTCGAGAAACGCCTCCCTGTACATCGCGCCCCGCTGCCGCCCCTCCGGAACGGAACGGGCCTCCTCGATCCCGACGCGCAGCTCGGGGGTGACCGCATCGCCGATCCCGACCGTCTCCCAGCCTCGATCCGGAACGTAGTTGCCCCGGTAGATCCATAGCCAGTCCTCCCCCGTCGCGGCCAGCGGGTTCGGAGAGAGCTGGAAGCCCCACAGGAAGAGCAGCCAGACCGCCTGGGTCGCCCCGAACCCGAGCAACCGGCCCCCCGCCCGGCGCAGCCGGAGCCTCCGCGGTCGGCCCGAGTCGAGCAGGGCCTCGAGGATCACCAGGGGCACCGCGAGGTAGCGGAGGGTCGTCTTCGTGAGGATCAGGAGGCCGAGCGCGATCCCTCCCAGGATCCAGGTCCGCATGCGGGTCGATCCGGCGGACGACCAGAGGGCGAGCGCGGCACCGAGGGCGGCTGCGGCGACGGGCAGCTCGGTCAGGATCGCCGAGCCGTAGACCCAGTTCGAGGGCCAGAAGAGGTAGAGCAGCGCGGCCAGGATCCCCGGCCAGAAGCCGAAGAACGCCAGACCGAGACGGTAGAGAAACGCCGCCCCGAGCGCGAAGAGGAGGATCGTCGCCCAGCGTCCGGCCCGCTCGTCGTCGCCCGCGAGCAAGGAGGCGGCTCCGAGGTAGGCGGTGTACGCGGGGGCGTGCGTGAGCACCCACGAGTCGAACCCGTACCGGGCCAGTTCCTCGGTCGTGGCGTCGCGCGACGCCCAGAGGCGGATCGACTCGATCGGATCCGCATAGAGGCGGGCGAATCCCTGGCCGATCGCGTGGTACTTCGCGCTGTCGCCGGCGACCGGGTACAGCGCCTCCTCCGGACCGGAGAGGATCAGACCGCCGATCCCCAATCCGAGCAGGACGAGAAGGAGCGGGACGAACCAGCGATGGAGCAGCGGGGTCGAGGAAGGCGGGGGAGTCGGCGGTAAGCCGAGTTCTGTTGCGGGACGATGTCTCGCTGTGGTCATTTGTCTGGGGCGGCCGTCGCCGACCGCCTCGAGCGACCGAACCCGGGAGTGGTGACGAGACGGGCCATCTCTCCTCCTCTATTTGGTCTTGCTCCGGGTGGGGTTTGCCGAGCTGCCGGCGTCGCCGCCGGCACTGGTGAGCTCTTACCTCACCGTTTCACCCTTACCCCCGCGGACCCCCGGCTCGCTGCACCGTTCCGGGCAGTCGAATCCGGGAATCGCATCGCGGAGGGCGGTTTGCTTTCTGTGGCACTTTCCTTGGGATCGCTCCCACTGGGGGTTACCCAGCACCCTGCCCTGCGGAGCTCGGACTTTCCTCAGGACCTCGCAAGGTCCCGCGACCACGACACCGGCTCCCCGGCGTCCTTCCCAGGCAAGAGACTACGAAACGTGCTCCTGTTCCGGCCAGACCAGAATGCGGCCGCACCCTTCGCAGATGACCAGCGCGCGGTTCCGTCGGATCTCCTGGAGCCTCTGCGGAGGGAGGGCGTAGCCGCATCCGCCGCACGCGCCGCCGTCGACGCCGACGATCGCCAGGTCCCCCTTGCTCTTGCGGATCCTCTCGTACTTCGATCGCAGGGGTGGAGAGAGCCGCTCGATCACCTCGCTCCGCTCGCCCTCGATCTTCGCGAGGTCCGCCTCGACCTCCTTCAGCTCCTCCTTCAACCCGTCGGCGGCCAGGTCGTGCTTGCGCCGCTCCTCGTCGACCACTGCCTGCAGGCGGTCGATCTCCTTCTGGATCTCCTCCTCCTGCTCCATGATCTCCAGGATCCGATCGTCGGCCTGCGACGCCTTCTGCTTCATCGTCTCGATCTCGCGGAGGTTCGCCTGGTACGCCTGGTTGTTCCGGATCTGGAACTGTTTCGCTTCGAACTCTCTCCGCCTCTGCTTCGACGTCTCGACCTCCCGCTCGGCCGCCCGCCGCTCGAGCCGGAGGTCCTGGAGCGTCCGCTCCTGCTCGTCGAGAAGCTCCTGATGGACACCGAGCTCCTTCGCCAGCCGATCCAGCTCCCGCGGAACGATCATCGCCCGTTCCCGGAGGCGGTCCGTCTCCCGATCGAACACGCGCAACGAGAGGAGCACCTTTCGATCCTGATCACCGATCATTCTGTCCTACCCATGGTGTGTTCCCGACGTTGATCCCCGGAAAAGCGTCGGGGGGCCGCCCGTTCGGGCCGCCCCCCTGTTGCTCTCCCACCGACTGTGGGCGGCACAGGACTTGAACCTGTGACCCCCGGCTTGTGATGCCGATGCTCTACCAGCTGAGCTAGCCGCCCGCGATCCACCCTCAACGTAATCCGGCACCTTCCTTCTGGGCCCACTTGGATTCGAACCAAGGATCCGCCGGTTATGAGCCGGCTGCTTTCACCCCTAAGCTATGGGCCCGCACTCGGCCCGACTCCGGGACGGCGACGCTAGCAGAGGGATGGGACCGGGTCAACCCGGGGGCGGCACGATCCTCCGCCCGACGTCCGGCCGCTCTACGTCATCTCCATGAACGCCTTCAGACGGCGCTTCCGGGTCGGGTGCTTCAGCTTCCGCAGCGCCTTCGCCTCGATCTGGCGGATCCGCTCGCGCGTGACGTTGAACAGCGCGCCGACCTCCTCGAGCGTGCGCGGGCACCCGTCCTCGGTCAGCCCGAAACGGAGACGGATCACGCGCGCTTCCCGCTTCGTCAGCGTCTCGAGCACCTCGTTGACCTCCTCGCGGAGCATCGCGAAGGTGGCCGAATGCGCGGGCGACACCACGCTCGTGTCCTCGATGAAATCCCCGAGGTTCGAGTCGTCGTCCTCGCCGATCGGACGATCGAGCGAGATCGGTTCCTGCGCCGCCTTCAGCACCAGCTTGATCTTCTCGACCGGCATCTTCAGTCGATCGGCGATCTCTTCCGGGGCCGGCTCGCGTCCGAGGTCCTGAACGAGGCGCCGCGAGGTGCGCACGACCTTGTTGATCGCCTCGATCATGTGGACCGGCACCCGGATCGTCCGCGCTTGATCCGCGATCGCGCGCGTGATCGCCTGCCGGATCCACCAGGTGGCGTAGGTCGAGAACTTGTACCCCTTGCGGTAGTCGAACTTGTCGACCGCGCGCATCAGACCGCTGTTCCCCTCCTGGATCAGGTCGAGGAACTCGAGCCCCCGGTTCGTGTAGCGCTTCGCGATCGAGATGACGAGCCGCACGTTCGCCTCGATCATCTCCTTCTTCGCCTGGTCCCTCCGCCGCTCGCCGTCCTCGATCAGATCGACGATGATCTTCAACTGGAGGCGGTCGATCTTCAGGTCGTTCTCGGTCCGCCGGACCTTCCGCAGTTCCGCCTTCCTCTCGGTATCGAGCACCTTCAGCTGCGCGGCCGCCTCGGCGGCCATCTCGTCCTTGGGCGAGGTCCGGGCGCGGGTGGTCTTCTTCGCGGTCGTCTTGCGCCGCGTCGTCCGGGCGCGCGCCGGCCGAGCCGACTCCTTGTGCGTCTCGATCAGGCTCTTGCGGTGCTCGATCTCCCTCTCGAGCTCCTCGACCCGGCCGTGCATCTCCTCGAACCGGGCCAGCTCCCGCTTGAGGCGGGCCGAGAGCCGTTCGATCAGCTTCTGGCTGATCTGCAGCTTCAGCACCTCGAGAACGAGCTTCGTCTCCTTCTTCTCCGTCTCCGCGAGGAGCTGCCTGCGCCGCGCCTGCGTGGTCCGCTTCGCGGACTGCTGGCGCACTTCCCACCAGTCCTCGAAGGCACGGCTGACCCGGCTCACACCGGTCGTGGCGCGCCGGTATTCCCTCTTCGGGGAGATCTCGGCGTCCCAGTTGCCCATGTCGAGCTGGATCACGTCGCCGAGCTGTCCCTTGCCCGCCTTCAGCTTCTCCGACGCGGCGACGATCTCGCGGATCGCCAGAGGGGTCTTGAACATCGAGCCGGCGATCTGGTGTTCCGCCGCCTCGATCCGCTGGGCGATCTCCACCTCTCCCTTCCGGTCGAGGAGAGGGACCCGCCCCATCTCGCGCAGATACATCCGGACCGGATC
>WJJW01000163.1 GCA_014729455.1 Candidatus Eiseniibacteriota bacterium | reverse complement strand
GTACCAGTCGCTGCACACCACCGTCATGGCCCCCTCCAGCCGGATGGTCGAGATCCAGATCCGGACTCGGGAGATGCACCTGACCAGCGAGATCGGAATCGCGGCGCACTATCGATACAAACGTGGCGGGCGGCAGGATCAGGAGCTGGAGCAGAAGCTCGGGAACCTGATGCTCCAGCGCGCGGTCGACGTCGACGCCGACGCGGAGCAGGACGACCCGAAGGAGTTCCTCGACATCCTCAAGGTCTCCCTCTACCAGGAGGAGGTCTTCGTCTTCACCCCCCGCGGCGAGCTCAAGCAGCTTCCCCGCGGGTCGACCCCGCTCGACTTCGCCTATCAGGTCCACTCCGACGTCGGCAATCGTTACGTCGGCGCCCGGGTCAACGGCCGGATCGTCTCGCTCCGGTACCGGCTGCAGAGCGGCGACACCGTCGAGATCCTGACCAATCCGTCGGCGAGCCCGAACCAGGACTGGCTCGGGATCGTCCGCACGGGACGCGCGCGCTCGAAGATCCGCCAGTGGCTGAAGCAGCAGCGGATGGCCGACAGCTTCGCGCTGGGCCGGGAGATGCTCCTCCGGGAGCTGAAGCGGAAACGCCGGAAGATGCCGCCCGAGGATCAGCTCGAAGATGTTTCCCAGAGCTTCGGTCTGCCCGACGTCACCGGCCTCCTGGCGAGCGTCGGCCGGGGAGAGATGTCGGCGGAGCAGGTCATCCACCGTCTCTACCCCGAGCTGGTCAAGCCGACCCGCACCGCGGTCTCGGGCGCCGCCGAGAAGATCCGCCGACTCACCTCCCGGCCGGAGCGCGGGATCCGCGTCCAGGGAGTCGGCAACGTGATGATCCATTTCGCCAAGTGCTGCGAGCCGGTGCCGGGCGATCCGATCGTGGGACTGATCACGCGCGGACGCGGGATCTCGGTGCACCAGCAAACGTGTCCGAACATTCTCGATCCGAAGATCGAACGGGAGCGGTTGACGCAGGTCCAGTGGGACGTCGAGGGGGAGCCGCTGTTCAAGGTGCGGATCGACGTGACCGGCGACGACCGGAAGAACCTGCTCGCCGACGTCTCGAGCGCGATCTCGCGGACGAAGACGAACATCCTCGAGACCGTGATGCAGAGCGAGGACTCGCAGGCGCGGGGCCACTTCATCGTGGCGGTCCGGAACCGCCGTCAGGTCAACGAGATCATCCGAGCGGTCCGATCGGTCAAGGGAGTGCGTGGAGTGGAGCGGAGCAACGAGGGACGGATCGGTCCCGGGGAGGGACCCGAGGAGGTGCGATGAGACGGGTCTTCTGGATCGGTGGGATCGGAGTCGCTCTCCTGTTCGCGGGAGGGTCGGCTCGCGGCGCGGCGGAGATCGGGGTGCGGGCGGGTTGGCTCGACGCGAACGGGGAGGTCTTCCCGGGAAGCGGCGAGATCGGCGACGGTGGCGTCTACGGGTTCGTCCTCGCGCTCGGCCTCGTCCCCGAGATCGACGTGGAGTTCGCCTACGAGCGCTACCGCCAGGAGTTCTCGTTCGAGCGCGGGATCTTCGAGGAGACATTCTTCGAGGGGGAAGGAGAGTTCGAGGACCAGGCCTACCTCTTCACCGCGAAGCTGCACCTGCCGCTCCTCACGGGGCCGCTCGACCTGTACGGTGGCGGCGGGGGGAGCTTGCACGAAATCGACCTGCACGTCGACTCGGAGGAAGCGGGAGTGGAGGAGATCATCGACGCCCTCAGCGAGGAACGGAGCGAGTGGGCCTGGCACGTCGTCGCCGGGGCGGGACTCCGTCTGCCCCCGCTTCCCGTGCGGTTCTACGGCGAGGTCCGCTTCAACGACGTGGCGGGAGAGAACACGCCGAACACCGCCTCCGTCTACGCGGGCGTGAACCTCTACCTGGACTGAGGCGTGCTCGCGGTCGTCCAGAGGGTCTCCCGCGCGTCGGTCCGCGTCGCGCCCGACTACGAGGCGTCGATCGATTGGGGTCTTCTGATTCTCGTCGGGGTCGGTCGCGAGGACGACGACCGCGACGCCGACTGGCTGGCGGAGAAGTGCGCGTCCTTGCGGATCTTCAACGACTCCGACGGGAAGATGAATCGCGGTCTCGACGCGGTGGGGGGAGCCGCACTGGTGATCAGCCAGTTCACGCTGTGGGGGGACTGCGAGAAAGGGAGACGCCCCAGCTTCATCCGCGCCGCCGAGCCGGCCGACGGAGAGCGGCTGTACGAGCGGTTCGCGGATCGGCTCGCCGAAACGGGGGTGCCGGTCCGGCGGGGGATCTTCGGCGCGATGATGCAGGTCGAGCTGGTCAACGACGGACCCGTCACCCTGATCGTGGACTCGGGGCCTTGGAAGCGGCGCCGGTTCGGCGGCACGGAGCGGTCGTGAGCCTCTCCGCCGGGGCCCGGTTGCTCGGCCTCCGCGGGGAGCCGCTGATCCTCGCCTCCCTCTCGCCGCGCCGCCGCCAGCTCCTCCGGATGCTCGGGATCCGCACCGAAGCGCTCGCCCCGGACGTTCCCGAGGGCGACCGCGGCGCCGGGGAGCCGCCGGAAGCGTACGTCGAGCGGCTGGCGCGGGCGAAGGCCGAATGGGTCCCGAAAAAACGGCACGGGTACGCGGTCCTCGCCGCCGACACGGTCGTCTTCTCCGACGGCGAGGTCCTCGAGAAGCCGGAGGACGACGCGCACGCGCTCCGGCTCCTGGGCGGCCTGGCGGGCCGCTGGCACGAGGTCCTGACGGGGATCTGCGTGCGCCGCTTGCGGGATGAACGGTGGGGAACGGCCCACGAGCGCTCCCGCGTCCGCTTCGCGCCGCTCGACGAGGAGACGATCCGACTGTACGTCTCCACCGGAGAGCCGCGTGACAAGGCCGGGGCTTATGGCATCCAGGGCTATGGTGGATTGCTCGTCGAGCGGATCGAGGGGTGCTATTTCAACGTGATGGGCCTGCCGCTCGCCCGCCTCCGATCGCTCGTACGGGAGATGGAGGGGACCGCGTCGTGAGCGGTTCGTTCCCGGAGCCGATCCCCACGATCCGGTGGGCGGATCGTGCCGTCCGGATCCTCGACCAGCGGCGGCTCCCCCGAACGGAGACCTACCGGATCCTGCGCGAGCCGGCGCAGATGGTCCGGGCGATCCGGTCCCTGGCGGTGAGGGGCGCACCCGCGCTGGGGATCGCCGGGGCCTACGGCGTCGCCCTCGCGGCGCAGCGGGCGGCGGAGGGAGGC
>WJJW01000002.1 GCA_014729455.1 Candidatus Eiseniibacteriota bacterium | reverse complement strand
GCCTCGACGGATTTGAGGTAACGGTGACCGACCGACCCGGCCGCCGTCGTCGGCTTGATGTGGACGCCGAGGGGGAGGTCCCCCTCGATCCGTCCTTCGGCCTCGTTGATCCGCTTGAAGAACCGGAGGACGTCCTCATGCGATTCCACTTCCTCGAACACCCCGACCCGGATGCCGCTCATCTGCGCGCGTCGCTTCATCATCGCCTTGTCGCGGAGAGCCCAGTACCGGTTGAACAGCCGTGGGTTCTTGAAGAACCGGGCGTTCAGCGCACCGGCCCATTCCACGGTCTCTTCGTAGAGGGGAACGGCGAGGCGCACGCCGATGCCGATCAAGGTCTCCGCGAGCTCCGTCGACCGATCGTTGATCGTCGTGAAGTCCCACGGGACGGCGCGGATCCCGTCCTTCTCGAGAAGATCGTCGTAGCCGGGCGGGACGACGGCCACGAAGTCGTACCCGAGCCGTGCGGCGGCCTCGAACGACTCGACCGTGTAGCCGAGGAGCGCGATGATCCCCGGACGCTTTTTGGTCTGGCTCATGAGGATGCAATCCCCTTCCTTTGATGTCCAGTAGGGACGGTTCGACCTACAGAGAATGCCAGGAACCGGGGAAGGAGGGCAACCGGCAGAGCCTTGCGGCGGGCGAGACGGTCGTCCAGACTGGAGCCGGGGGACGATCGCGTCCCCGACCGCTCGCGGAACGCGGCCACCGGGTGACGGCCGGAGGAGGGTGCGCATGCTGCGCCGGGTTCTTCCTCTCTTGATCTGGAGCGCGTTCGTGCTCGGGCTGCCGCCCGCGCCGCGCGCCTGCACGACGTTCTGCGTGGAGACGGACGACGGCTGGATCTTCGGGCGGAACTACGACTGGGACGTCGAGGTCGGCCTCGTGGTCGTCAACAAGAGAGGGGTGGCGAAGCGTTCGTTCGTCGAGGACGATCCGGCCTCCTGGGTCTCCCGGTTCGGGAGCGTCACCTTCAACCAGTACGGCCGGGAGATGCCGCTGGGAGGGATGAACCAGGCGGGTCTCATCGTCGAGACGATGTGGTTGAACGAGGCGGTCTACCCGCCTGCCGACGCCCGCGGCGGCCTCGCCTCGCTCCAATGGGTCCAGTACCAGCTCGACACGGCCGCGACGGTGGAGGAGGTCCTGGCCAGCGATGCCCGGATCCGGATCGCGGAGTCGTCCAGCTCTCCGCTCCACTTCCTGGTCAGCGACGCGAAGGGGGGATGCGCCAGCGTCGAATTCCTCGACGGAGAGATGGTCGCGCACACCCGATCCGGGATGCCGGCGACCTGCCTGACCAACAGCACTTACGAGGAGTCGGCCGCCGCCCTCGGGGCCGATCGCGCCCCCGTCGAAGGATCCACGCGTGAGGCGGATCGCAACGGCTCCTTGCGCCGCTTCCTCACGGCGGCGAGGGAGATCGCCGGCTTCGACGCCGTGGGGGAGGATCGGGTCGTCGCTCGGGCGTTCGCGGTGCTGGACTCGGTCGCGGTCCGGCGGACGCAGTGGCGGGTCGTCTACGATCCCGGGAGCGAGCGGATCTACTTCCGGACGCGCTCGCACCCCCAGGTCCGGTTCCTCGACGCCGGCGGGTTCGACTATGCCTGCGGGACCCCGGCGCTGGTCCTCGACCTGGCCGGCGAGGAGGCGGGCGAGGTGACCGACCGCTTCGTTCCGTACACGCGGGAGGAGAACCTCCGGCTCATCCGGGAAGCGTTCGGGAAGACCGACTTCCTCGCCGACACGCCCGAGGAGGTCCTGGCGTTCCTCGCCGCGTACCCGGATTCGCTCCCCTGCGTGAACTGACGCGGATCCGAGGGGCGAGGGCGGCTACTTCAGCATCACGATCCGACGGGTCAACGCCGACTCTCCCTGCCGCAGCCGGACGAAGTAGGTCCCGCTGGCGACCGGATGGCCGTTGCCGTCCCGCCCGTCCCAGACGACCGCGCGCTCCCCTCGGTGGGCGACCTCCTCTCGGACGAGCACACGCACCCGCGCTCCGGTCACGTCGTACACCGTCATCGTGAGCGGACCGGTCCGCACCGGCGCGTAGCGGATCGTGGTCACCGGATTGAACGGGTTCGGCGCAACGCGCAGGCGGAGCGCCCACCCCTCCTCCAGGTCGCCGGCCGACGCCGGGTCGTAGATCGTCGCCTCGGCCTCGTTCGAGAGGCCGCTCTCGCCGAGAGCGTAGAGGGCGCTCACCGCGTACCGCCAGTCCCCGACGGGGACGTCGAGGTCCTCCAGCATGACCGTGGCGTTGGAATCGGCCGCTTCCGCGATCGGATCGTCCGGGAACGGTTCCCCATCCGGAGCGCGGAAGATCCGGTAGAGGGTCAGCGCATTGTCGGGATGGATCGGGGACGGTCGGCTCCACTCCAGTCGGACGGTGTCGCCGTGGACCGCCGCGGTCAGATCCTGCGGGGGAGTGAACCAGATCTCCGCGTCGACCAGCGCATGGTTGGAGGTGTCGCTTTCTCCCGCGGCGTAGAGCGCGGTGACCGCGTAGCGCAGCGAATCGAGCGGAACTCCGAGGTCGTAGGCGACGACCACCTCCGCCGTGTCGGCGGTCTCGTCGAGCGGGTCCCCGCCGAACGGATCCTCCCAGGCGGAGCGGTAGATCCGGTAGGCGGCCAGCGCGTTCGCCGGATGCACCCGCTCCGGACGCCTCCACTCGGGCGGACGCTGTCCGCGGCGACCTCCCGCGCCAGGGCCGTCGGCGGTCCGTTCCAGATCTCCTCCAGCACCGCGGCGTGGTTCGAGGTGTCGCTCTCGGCGCTCTCGTAGAGCGCCGTCACGGCGTACTGCAGGCTCTCGTACGGGACTCCCGAATCGACGAAGGCCGGCGTCTCGCCCGGATCGCTCAACTCCGCGATGGGCTCCACAGGAAACGGGTCGCCGAGGGGGGCACGGTAGATCCGGTAGAGGAGCAACGCGTTCTCCGGATGGACCGGCGCCGGTCGGGTCCATGCGAGCCGGATCGTGTCGGCGTCGACCGACGCAGCCAGCCCGTCGGGCGGCGTGCCCCAGATCTCCTCCGGAAGCGCGGCCAGGTTGGAGGGGTCGCTCTCCGTGTTCGGATACAGCGCGGTCACCGCGTACTGGAGGCTGTCGAACGGGACCCCGGCGTCCACGTACGCGGTGTCGGCCGTCTCCGCGATCGGATCGTCTCCGAACGGCTCGCCGAGCTTCGCCCGGTAGATCCGATAGGTCAGGATCGGGTTTTCCGGGTGGACCGTGTCCGGCACCGCCCAGTGCAGGCTGACGGAGTCGGCGGCGACCTCCGCCCCCAGATCCCGAGGCGGACGGCGCGGGTAGACGCTCGCCGTGGCATGGTTGGAGGTATCCGCCTCCACCGCGGCGTATACGGCCTGGATCGTGTATGCGTAGTCTCCGACGGGGACGTCGTAGTCGGTATAGGCCGGCGGATCGACCGTATCGCTCACCGTGCCGATCGGATCGATCGGGAACCCCTCCCCGAGGGGGGCACGGAAGACGCGATAGACGAGGGGCGGGTTGTCGGGATGTCGGGGCGCGGGACGCTCCCACAGCAGTCCGACCGTGTCGACGGCGACCTCGGCGGTCAAGTTCCGCGCGGGCCCCGACCAGATCTCCTCGAAGACGACCGCGTGGTTGGAGGTGTCGCTCTCCGCGCTCGCATAGGAAGCCGTCACCGCGTAGGCGTGGTCTCCCAGCGGGACCCCGGCGTCGACGTAGGCGAGAACGGAGTCGGCCGTCTCGGCGATCGGATCGACCGGGAACGGTTCGCCCGGCGGCGCCCGGAAGATCCGGTAGGCGAGCGGCGGCTGGTCGGGATGCGTCGGAGCCGGCGCGGTCCAGGCCAGGGACACCGAGTCGGCGGCGACCTCCGCCGCCAGATCGGCCGGGGCGTTGATCCAGAGCTCCTCGGGGACCGCCGCCTCGTTCGACGGGTCGCTCTCCGCGTTCGCGTACATGCCGGTCACGCGGTACTTCCAGTTCCCGAACGCCACGCCGGAATCGGCGAAGGCGACCGTCGCGGCGGTGTCGGAGAGCTCGGCGATCGGGACGTCACCGAACGGATCCTCCTCCGGCGCCCGATAGATCCGGTACGCGGCCAGAGGGTTCTCGGGATGGATCGGGTCCGGCCTCTCCCAGGAGAGCAGAACGCTGTCGGCCGCCACCGCGGCCATCAGGTCCTGCGGGGGAGTCCGGGGATAGATGGTCGCCGGCGCGTGCGCCGAGGTGTCGCTCTCGACCGCCGGGTAGAGCGCCGTGACGGCGTAGTCGTAATCGCCCGGCTCGACTTCCAGGTCGAGATGCGCCAGAGGATCGGTCCCCGCGGGGACCTCGGCGAGCGGATCGACGGGGAACGCTTCACCCGTCGGCGCCCGGTAGACGCGGTAGAGGCTGGGCAGGTGGTCCGGATGCAGGGGCGCCGGCTCCACCCAGCGGACGTCGACCGAATCGACGGAGACGCTCGCGGTCGGATCGCGCGGCGGCGTCTGCCACATCGCTTCGAGGACCTGGACCTCGTCGGAGGAGTCGCTCTCCGCCGGCGCGTAGACGGCGGTCACCACGTACCGGTGGTCCGCGAACGGGACGCCCGAGTCGACCCACGCCGGCGCTGCGCTCGTGTCGGGGATCTCGGCGATCGGATCTTCGAACGCCTCCCCGACGTTCGCGCGATAGACGCGGAACGAGAGCGGAGGCGTGTCGGGATGGATCGGCGCGGGACGGTCCCAGTCGAGCCGCACGCTGTCGGCGGCGAGGGACGCCGCCAGGTCCCGCGGCGGGGTCAGCCACATCGATTCCAGGATCTGGACCTCGTTCGAGGAGTCGCTCTCGGCGGCGGCATAGAGGGCGGTCACGCGGTAGCGCAGGTCGGCGAACGGGACACCGGGGTCCTCATGAACGACGGTCCCGCTCGAATCGACCACCTCGGCGATCGGCGCGCCGAACGCCTCCCCGACCTCCGCGCGGTAGACCCGATAGAGCGTCAACGGGTTGTCCGGGTGAACGGGCCCCGGGCGCTCCCAGTCCAGCGAGACCGTGTCGGCCGCCAGACCGGCCGCGAGATCCTGCGGCGGGTTCATCCAGGCGATCTCCTCGAGGATCGCCTCGTTCGACGGTGGCGACTCCGCGGTCGGATAGACCGCCGTCACGATCCAATGGAGGTCGTCGAAGGGAACGAGCGAATCGACGAAGGAGACGACCTCCGTCGTATCGACGATCTCCGCGATCGGTTCGTCCCCGAACGGCTCCTCGAGGGGGGCCCGGTAGATGCGATACGACAAGAGCGGATTGTCCCGGTCGACCTGGTCCGGCCGGCTCCACTGGAGCGCCGCGTTCCCCTGCTCCGGGACCACGCTCAGTCCGGCGGGAGGATCGGTCGGATAGACGATCCCGATCCCCTCCTCGGACGGATCGCTCTCGCCCGTGTCGTAGACCGCGCTCACGACGTAGCGATAGGTCGCGGGCGGCAGATCGGGGTCGAGGAAGGAGACGGTCTCGGAGCTGTCGGAGACCTCGGCGAGCGGATCCCCGGGGAACGGCTCCTCGTCGACCGCACGGTAGATCCGGTAGAGACCGAGGGGATTGTCCGGGTGCACCGGAGCGGGCTGGCTCCACTCCAGGCGGACCGTGTCGACCGAGACCTCGGTCATGAGGTCCGCCGGGGGGGTCGACCACGTCGAGAGGGGCACGGTGGCGTGATTCGTCGTGTCGCTCTCGGTCGACTGATAGAGCGCGGTGACCGCGTACTCATAGGCGGCGTACGGGACGTCCGGGTCCGGGTAGGAGACGACCGCCGAGGTGTCGGTCACCGCCGCCAGCGCCGTGTCGGGGAACGGTTCTCCGAGCGGGGCGCGGTAGACGCGGTAGAGCTCGAGCGGGTTCTCCGGGGCGATCGTGTCGGGGCGCTCCCAGTGCAAGACGACGGTGTCCGCGGCGACGGTGTGGTTCAGGTTCCGCGGCGGCCCGAAGGGATGGATCGCGGCGACCGCCTCCTCGGACAGATTCGACTCGTTGTAGAGGTAGTCGGCGGTCAAGGCGTAGTGGTACGTGCCGACCGCCAAGGCGGTGTCGACGTAGGCGACGGTCGCGGAGGTGTCGGTGACGACCGCCAGCGGGTCGACGCCGAACTCCTCGCCGACCGGAGCGCGGAAGAGCCGATAGCTCTCGAGCGGGTTCTCCTCGTGGATCGATCCGGGCCGGAGCCACTCCACCGTGACGGTGTCGACCGAGACCGAGGCGGTGACGTTCTCGGGCGGATCGTTCGGAAATACGTTCGCCTCGACCTCGTTGGAGGGATCGCTCTCGCCGATCTCATAGCGCGCCGTGACGACGTAATGGTACCGATCGAAGGCGAGGCCGGCGTCGACGTGCGTGACCACTGCCGATGAGTCGGTCACCTCGGCCACCGGCTCCAGCGGGAACGGCTCCTCGAGCGGCGCCCGGTACAGCCGGTAGTTGAGCAGCGGATTGCTCGGGTGGATCGGGTCGGGCCGCTCCCAGGTCAAGCTGGCGGTGTCGGCGACCACGGCGACCGCGAGGTTTTGCGGGGCCACCCGCGGCAGCTGCGCGCGCACCGAGTCGACCGCCGCGGCGATGTCGATGATCCCCCAACCGTAGTCGTTGTCCTCGCCGGCGGTCCCTCTGTCGAGAGAGGTCTGCATCAGGATCCACTTGATCTCGTCCACCGTCAGGTCGGGATCGATCTGGCGCAGGATCGCCACCGCGCCCGAGGTGTGCGGGCAGGCCATCGACGTCCCGGTCTTCGTGCCGTAGCTCCCGCCCGGGAGCGTCGAGTAGATCGAAACGCCCGGCGCGGTGACCTCCGGCTTGATCGAGGTCGAGTCGCAGGGGGATGGACCCCGTCCGCTGGAGATCCAGATCGGGTACTCCGGCTCGTGCGGGTTGACGTTGCCGACGCCCCAGTTGACGGTCTCGGAGGTCGCCCGGCTCTCGGGGCTGTTGACGGTCATCGGATTCGGACCGCGATTGTCGATGGCGATCGTGTTGACGATCCCGGCGGCCTCGACCAGATCGATCGCGTCCCAGATGGTCATCGAGCAGTCCGCGCTCGAGCCCCAGGAGTTGTTCACCACGTCCGGGACGTCATCGATCGTCTCGGGGTCGCCGTCGGGGTCGGTCGCCCACTGGTAGCAGCCGATGATCTTCTCGTAGTCGAACGGCGTGTTCGCCGTGGCGGCGGCCGCCATCCAGTACGCCTCGGGCGCGACGCCGATCGCCTCGCCGCCGGGCTTCTCGCCGACCATGATCCCCAGGACGTGCGTCCCATGGTCGCGGGTGTCGACGGGGAACTCGGTCCCGTTGTACGGATCGCGCCAGGCCTCCCACCAGTTCACGCCCGGCTGAATGCCGCGCCACTGGCCCCCGAAGGCCTCGTGGTTTCCGTCCGCTCCGGAATCGAAGAGGCCGACCAGCCGCCCCTGCCCGCGGTAGCCCAGGTCCCAGGCGTGCTGGACCCCGACGCAGATCAGGTTGTTCGGGAGAGTGCGCAGGGCGTTGCCGTCCCCGGCGCGGTTCCCGCGATCCTCGTCGTCCCATGCCTCCCTTAGCTGGAGGTTCTCGTTCCGGTAGATGTCACCGACGTCGGGACGGGCCGCGAGCCGGTCGAAGACTTCCGCGCGGGCGGTCACGGAGATCATGTTCGCCACCCAGTAGGATCGGTACGAATCGACCCGCCCCTCCGCGGTCCAGTTCTCCAGGAGCGCCAGGATCGGCGCCTGGGTCCGGGCGGCGGTTTCCCGAGCCGTTTCGACGACGAATTGGTGCCGGCCGGCCCTTGAGGTAAGTTGAAGCGCGTCGATCCGCTCCTCGAGAACCGGCAGGTCGACCGTCTCGGCCATCATGACCAGGCCGGTCACCATCGAGTCCGCCGGCGTCTCTGCCAGCAGGTCGACGAACCGCTCGTGCAGGGCCCCCGCGTGGGACCGCGGGAGCGACGGACCGGCGAGCAGGGCCGCCAGCGAAATGAGGACGAGGATTCGTGGAAACCACCCGAAGCGTCTCGAGCTCAAGACCATCTATCAATTCCTCCGCGCCGATCCCTGGGGAAGGGGAAGGATCGCGGGTAGCGGGCGCAAGCTGTTCACCACGTTCGCTTGGACGGGTTCACCAACGGTCAGCCACAACCGCACAATCAAAGCTTCACCTACATTTTAGCGGACCTTCTCGTGTCCCTCAAGAAATTCGCGGATATCGGAGGCGCTGCCTTGCTCCGGCTTGAAGGGGTCCAGAAGTCGTTCGGGGGAAAGGCGTTGCTCGATTCGATCGACTGGTTCCTCGGGGATCGCGATCGGGTCGGCCTGGTCGGGCGCAACGGAACCGGCAAGTCGACGCTCTTGAGGATCCTCTGCGGCCTGGATCGTCCCGATACGGGGACCGTCGCGGCGCCGAAGAATCAGACCGTCGGCTTCCTGCCCCAGTTCGGCTTCGAGAGCGGGGAGGGGACGGTCGCCGAGGAGGCGCGCCGGGCCTTCGATCGGGTCCTCGGCTGGAAGCGGGAGCAGGAGGAGATCGAGGGCCGGCTGGCCGGTGGAGAACCGGTCCGCGACGAGCTGGCCCAGGAGCTGGTCGAACGGCACGCCGAGCTGGACGACCGGTTCCGCCAGCACGACGGCTACGGGATCGAGCGGGCCGTCCACCAGGTCCTCACCGGACTCGGGTTCGCGGAACAGGAGTTCGACCGACCGGTGCGGACCCTGAGCGGCGGCTGGCAGATGCGGGTCGCGCTGGCCCGCCTGCTCCTCGGCCGGCCCGACGTCCTGCTCCTCGACGAGCCGACCAACCATCTGGACATCGAGGCGCGCGTGTGGCTGGAGGGGTTCCTCGCCGAGTATCCGGGCGGGTTCGTCCTGGTCTCGCACGACCGTCACTTCTTGGACAAGACCATCACGCGGATCACCGAGATCATGCACCGGCGCCTGGTCGACTACGACGGGAACTACAGCTCCTACCTGGAGCAGCGGGAAGTGCGCTACGAGGCGGCGCGGAAGGCGTACGAACGGCAGCAGGAGGAGATCGCCCGGATCGAGCGGTTCATCGAGCGGTTCCGCTACAAGAACACGAAGGCGCCGCAGGTCCAGAGTCGGATCAAGACGCTCGAGAAGATGGAGAAGCTCGAGCCGCCGGTCCCGCCGCCGCGGACGATCCGCTTCCGCTTCCCGCAGCCGGAGCCCTCCGGGAGGATCGTCCTGCGCCTGGAAGGGATCGAGAAACGGTACGGCGACAAGACCGTCTTTCGCGGTCTGGACCTCGAGGTCGAGCGCGGACAGAAGATCGCCCTCGTCGGACCGAACGGGGCGGGCAAGTCGACCCTGATGCGGATCCTCGCCGGGGAGGAGTCGCTGCAGGCGGGGGAGCGGAAGGTCGGCTACCGGGTCCTCTCCGAGTTCTTCGCTCAGGATGCGGCCGATCGCCTGCCGCAGGACACGAACCTGCTGGATCTGACGGTCGACGCCGCGCCGGTCGAGCTGGTCCCGCAGGCGCGGAGCCTGCTCGGGGCGTTCCTCTTTCGCGGGGAAGACGTGGAGAAGCGGGTGCGGGTCCTCTCCGGGGGCGAGCGGAATCGGCTGGCCCTGATGCTGATGCTGCTGCGCCCCTCCAACCTGCTCCTGCTCGACGAGCCGACCAACCACCTCGACATCGACGCGCAGGAGGTCCTGCTGGGCGCGCTGCGGGAGTTCACGGGGACGATCGTCTTCGTCTCGCACGACCATTACTTCCTCAGCCGGCTCGCCGACCGGGTCCTGGAGGTGGGGGGCGGGACGATCCGGGATCATCCGGGGGACTACGAGTCGTTCCTCTGGAAGAAACAGAAGGAGGGCGAAGCGGAGGGGAAGGCGGCCGCCGCCCCGACCTCCCCGACGGAGGAGGGCCCCGCTCCCGAGCCGACGAAGGAACGGACGCGGATCGATCGCCGTCGCCAGCGACGGATCGACGAGCTGGAGAAGCGGATCGGCGCTCTGGAGGAGCGGAGGCTCAAGCTCGAGGGCCTGATGGCGACCGATGGCTTCTTCCGGGATCAGGAGAAGTCGCGGTTCTACCTCGACGAGCACCGCGACGTCGGCGAGAAGCTCAAGGGGCTGTACGCGGAGTGGGAGGATCTCCAGGACGCGGATCGGTGAGGCCCCGGACGTGCTCCAGGACCGTCGCGGTGTCGGAGAGATCCGGCAGCAGGACGTCGGGTTCGTGCTTCTCGAGCGTCGCGACGTCGAAGAGTCCGGTCGCCACCGCGATCACCTTCGCGGCCCCGGCCCGCGCGCACCGGATGTCCAGCGGCGTATCGCCGACGACGACCACCCGTGCATTCGAAAGCGGCGTACCCTCGATCTCCGCCGCGCGGAGCAGGGCGACCGGCACGAGGCGATCCCGATCCTCCTCATCGCTTCCGTAGGCGCCGAACGGGAAGAAGCGCATCAGGTCGAAATGGCCGAGCTTGCTTCTCGCCCCCGCTTCGAGGTTGCCGGTCAGGAGCCCGATGCGCGTTTCCGGATCGGCGGAGAGACGCTCGAGCAGCGCGGGGACTCCCGGGTAGACCCGCATCGAGTCCGCGGTCGCCAGCTCGGTCTCGAGCCGTTCGACGTAGGTGGTGTAGATCCGTTCGCGGAAGGACGGGTCCGGATCGCGGACCCCGGCCCGCTCGAGGAGGGTGCGCAGGATCGCCTGATCGGTGCGGCCGGCGAAATCGGCCGTCACGGGATCGGCGACCGGTCGTTCGAGGCAGTGCGTGAGCGCGGAGACCAGCGCCCGGCGTCCCGCGCCTCCCGTGTCGACCAGGGTCCCGTCGATGTCGAAGAGGACGATCCGGAGGACGGGGGCG
>WJJW01000162.1 GCA_014729455.1 Candidatus Eiseniibacteriota bacterium | reverse complement strand
GCTCGGAGGTGTCGTCCCGCTCGGAAAGCAGGCTCGCGCCGAAGCGGAAACCGGTCTCCTCCTCCGCGACTCCCCAGCCCGCCTCGGCGACGTAGACGTTGCGCTGGTAGGGTTGCGAACGGATCTGGTAGTCGACGGTGATCCGCGAGTCGGAATGGATGATCCGGCGCCCCGTGAAGGTGATGGTGGCGGCCGCGTAGTCGATCACGTAGTCGCGATCCTCTCCGCGGACCATCCGCTCCTCGTCGACCCAGACCTTCTCGCTCCCCGACAGGACCACCGCGTCGAACGACTCCCGCGGCGCCCGCAGCGCGTAGGGACCCTGCCTCCCTTCCTCCCCCAGGAACTCGAGCGAGACGAACTCCCCCGGCAGGGTCGCCGCGGCGACGACGAGGTTCGCCGGACCGCGCGCCCCGTGCAGGCGGATCCCCTCGAGCTGGCGATCGTAGGCGGTGAAGAGACCCGGAGGTCCCGCGTGCGTGAAGTCGCCGAGCGTCATCCCCGCGCCGGGTCCATCGACCTGGAGATAGACCCGGTCCAGGTCCGCCAGCTCGGTCGTCCTTCCCTCCGACTGCAGCGGCGTCTCGCGGTCGGAGAGCACCCCGCGCACCTCGACCCCGGGCGCGACGGTTCCGGAGAGCGCGACGTCGAGGCTCTGCCGCACGGTCAGATCCTGCCCGCTGCCGATCTCCAGGCTGATCGTCTTGCTCCCGCGGAGGTCGAGCCGCGCCTGCGAGGCGATCTCCCGGACGCGTCCTTTCGACGGTGGGATCGGGCTCATGTCCGCCCCGGCCGTGTCGGGAGGAATCACCGACTGGAAGACGCGCGGCAACGCGAGCGGGACCACCTCGTAGCGGACCTGCATCGTATCGCCGTCGAGCCGGCGCAACAGACGGAGGATCCCCTCCGCCGGATCCACGGCGAGGTCGCGGCCGACGACCAGGGTCTCTGCGTCGATCGTCGCCGTCACCGATCCCGGCTGCAGCCATCGATCCGGAAGCGGAATCCGCGCGCTGTCGGGAGGGACGGCGAGCGTGACGCGCCGTTGCGTGACCGAGCGGCGCAGCGATTCCCCCGTACCCTCCTCGATTCCCGTTCCGGTCAGGAGGATCAGCAGGAGGACGGGGACGAAGCGGTCAACGCGCCCCCCGCCCGGAGGCCGCTCGGGCGATCCGCCAGCGATCGATCGCTCCTTTCGATGGATACGACACGAGCAGGATCCCCTCCCGCGTGATGACGGCCCGGTGCGGGCCGAGCGCGTCCTGCAGGGGGATTCTCCCGTCCCACACCCGGTCTCCCTTCCGATCGACGACCACGACGCGCCCGCCGGAGCCGATCAGGAAACGCGCTCCCTCGGCGTCGATCGCCAGCGTCATCGGCTCGGTCAGCTCCGTATCGAGTCGGACGACCTGCTCGACCACGCCGTCGGGGCTGAGCGTGAAGAGGGTCGGGCCGACCGGATCGAGCAAGACCGTCTCGTCCCCCGGCGCGAGACGCGCGTCGGCGATCCGTTCCGGGCGTTCCCTGCGGGAGAGGCTCTCCAGGGGGGTGTCCACGAACCGCCCCCGCCGATCGAGGCGGACGAGGCGTCCGGCGCCGCTCTCGATCAGCGAGAGCGTGCCGGATCGATCAACCAGGAGCAGAGAGACGATCCCGCCGCCGAGTCCGGCCGCTTCGATCTCCGCGGAGAGGTCCACCGCGTCTCGGGCGTGTCCGTCGAGATCCGCCAGCAGGATCCGAGGGGGGCCCGAGTCGAGAAGGTAGAGATAGGATCCGCTCGCGGCGAGATCCGACAGGCTCGACGGCGCCCTTCCCCGCGGAGCCTCGATCGCCACCGACTCCCCGATCCGTTCCTCTCGAACGGGGACGATCCTGCCCCGAGCCCGGTCGAGGGCCCAGACCCGGCCGAGCGGGTCCAGAGCGAGGGCGTGTGGGGCGAGCCGGAGATCGGCGCCGACCTCGAAGGTGGAGATTCCCGGCAGCGGAACGAGGGAGTCGATCCCGGCGGCTCCCGCCGAAAGCGGGAGGGCGAGCGCGCAGATCGCGACGAGGAGCGCCACGCTCCCCTCGATCAGGGGAACCGGACGGTCACACAGAGCTGCGCCGGCTCCCGGAACTCGGGGAAGTCGGGCCGGATGCTCACCCGCATCGCGGAGGACTCGTTCCCCTTGTGGATCAGCCGCATCGCATCGACCGCCGCCAGCAGCCGGTTGGCCACCGCGACCCCGACCATGTACCCCGCCCTCTTGAACGACCGGTTGCTGTCGCTCCTCTTGGAGCGGTAGCTCTGCCGTGCCGCGGAGGAGACCCAGCTCCAGGTCCGATCGTCGGCGATCCGGTTCTGTTCGAAGTAGGCCTCCCGGGCGTCCAGATCGTCTCCATGGCGGGCGCGGGCGTCGCGCCGGATCTCGTCGTTGTAGATCTCCGCGCTCGGGTACTGGCCGATCAGGCGGTAGTAGTCGTCCGAGAGCCCGTCCGCATCGGGCACTCCGCCGAACAGCTCGGCCATCTCGATGTAGCTGTCCTTTCGCAGCTCCCCCTGCACCTCGAAGACCGCGAACGCGCCCCAGATCACCGCCTCGGCGGCCATGAAGCCCTGCGCCCTTCCGTCGTAACCGGCAGAGAGATGGCCCAGCCCCGGAACGAGAAGGGACAGGCCGAGTGTCTTGAGCCGATCCGGCCCGGGCTCCGCCGAGAGGCTCGGCGCGGCCAGGCAGAGCACGAGCAGCGCCAGCGCGATCCCCCCCATCGGGGTGCCCGAAAGAGGTCTCCCCCGTCTTGCTCCAGCCGTCGTTGCGTTGCGCGTCACGCGGTCTCCTTCTCTCACCACTTCTTGTGAATCGACAGCCTCGCGTGCGGCTTCGACAGAGAGCCGCCCACCCCGAGCCTGACCTTCGTGTTCTCGCCCACCGAGACCTGTGCGCCCCGCGCGGTCCGATACGCGTCGACGGCGGAGACGATCCGGTTGAGGAACGCGATCGTCGTCATCAGTCGCGCCCGCTCGAGGAAGTCGTTGCTTTCCGACCTCATCTCCCGGTACTCGCCGCGGTTGGCGGAGATCTGTTCCGGGTCCCCGCAGTCGAAGTCGTCCCATCCCGCCCGATACGCCTCGAGCTTGCCGATGTCCTCGTAGTAGTGCTGCTCGTTGCCCGCCTCGATGAACTCGATCAGCGTCTGCTCCGCGTCGGCCGGATCGACCCCGGGAGGCAAGGCGTCGAGGCAGGTGTCGACGTCTCCGTACGCGAACGTCCGCCACTGGTCCAGGTCCCAGTGCCGCCGCGCGTACGCTTCGTACTCCCCTTCCTTCTTGTTTCCGGCGTCCTTCCAGGCGAAGTGCGAGATCCAGGCGAACGCCTCCAGTCCGAGATAGAGGAACGCCCGGCGCTTCCCCTCGACGAGCTGCCCGCTGCCGGGAATCGCCGCGCTCATCAGGAACGCGAGCCCGGGCGGGACCCGCGTGGCCGGATCCTCTTGCACCGCCCGCCCGCTCATCGAGCGGACCGCTTCTTCCTCGCCCTCTCCGTAGACGACCTGTTGCGCGCAGAGCGGCTCCCCCGCCGACTCCAGCATCCGGAAGCGCAGATCGGCGCGCGCCGCGTCGGCAGGTGGAGGATCGGGGCAGAGCCGGCCGGTCCCCGCGAGGCACGCGGCCCGCGCGTTTGCGCACCACCCGGTCCAGACGAGCAGGAGGAGAAGCCCGCAGAGCAGACTGCGGCAGAGGAGGGGCGCGGCCGTGGAGGAACGCCGGTCCATCACCTCGATTCTACGAGCCGCCACGAGGCGCGGCCAGGCCGATTTCCCCCCCGGCGGACTCGATTTCCTCACCGCACGATCGCGATCGGGCGGATGATCGTCCGCCGACTCGCGTCTCCTTCGACGTGCAGGCGCAGCACGTAGGCGCCCGGCGCGATGTCGGCGAGGTCCCAGCCGTGCGTCTCGCCTCCTGCGCCCGGGTTTCCGTCCCAGGTCGTCTCCGCCACCTGACGGCCGCTGAGATCGAACAGGCGTCCCTCGAAGCTCGCCGGTTCGCCGAGGACGTAGCGGATCCGCAGCGGTCCTTCCCGAACGGGGTTGGGATGCAGGACCAGACGATCCTCGTCCAGAAACGGCTCCGCCGGCCGCGGCACCGGGACCAGCGT
>WJJW01000161.1 GCA_014729455.1 Candidatus Eiseniibacteriota bacterium | reverse complement strand
CCCCAATGCGCGGACTACGGGACGACTCGTCGACCGCGCCGGTTCCGCCGGCACCGTTCGGGATCAACGGAACGGCGAGTGAAGGCTCGAGATCCTAAAAAGTCTTAAGAAACGCCTTGACGTCCCCCGAAACCAAAGGGGTACGATACCGACCACGATCGAGAGGCCGCGCGAATCGGAGGTCGATGGCTTCGGTGAACAGCGGGAGGGGTGTGCATGGATGCCGGACCGGGCCGGGGTTGGCAGTGCTTCCATGAAGTGATCGAACGACATACCCGGTTCCTGTTGACCTCGCATATCTTCCCGGAAGGGGACTCGCTCGGATCCGAGGTCGCGCTCGCTCTCCATCTCCGGCAACGAGGCAAGACGGTCCACGTCGTCAACCCGACCCCCCCGCGGCCGTGCTTCCAGTTCCTTCTCGATCTGTTTCCGATCCATCATCTGACCGGCAACGGGATCCGACCGATCCCGGACGAGGTGGAGGTCGTTGTCG
The DNA here is from genome assembly GCA_014729455.1 of Candidatus Eiseniibacteriota bacterium. Taxonomy (GTDB): domain Bacteria; phylum Eisenbacteria; class RBG-16-71-46; order CAIMUX01; family VGJL01; genus WJJW01. The sequence continues at coordinate 2,112 of WJJW01000161.1, read as the reverse complement.
CCCTCGATGTCGGCCGATGGGACTACATCGGATCGCTCGCCCCGGTTCTTCGGGAGTCGGAGCTTCCACGGGTGGTGATCGACCACCACCATCCGTCCGAGGACTTCGGGCACGTCGCGCTGGTCGACCCGCAGGCATCGAGCACGTCGGAGATGATCTACGAATTCCTGCGCTGGTCCGGGGCGCGGATCGATCCGCAGATCGCGCAGGCGCTCTATGCCGGGGTGATGTTCGACACCGGCGGCTTGCGGCTTCCGCAGGCCCGGAACAGCACCGTCGTGATGGTGGCCGACCTGATCCGGCGCGGTGCGGACCACCGGACGGTCACGCAGGCGATCTTCGAGAGCGAGAGCTACGCCCGCATGGAGCTGCTCCGCCGCGCGCTCGGCTATCTGAAGAGGGAGCGTAACGGCAGGATCGCGTGGATCTCGATCCCGGATTGCGTCTTCGCGGAGACGGGGACGACCCTCCAGGACGGTGACGGGATCCTCGATCACCTCCTGTCGATCCGCGAGATCGACGTCTGCGCGCTCTTCCGGGAAAGCTCCTCGGATGGCGTGCGCGTCACGTTCCGGTCGAAGGGGCGGCACGACGTCGGGATGATCGCCGCTCATCTGGGCGGCGGAGGGCGCCCGAACGCCGCCGGCGTCTTCCTGCCCTGCACGCTCGAGGAGGCGGAGCAGCGGATCCTGCCGGTCCTCTGCGACCTCTACGAGGCGGTCCAGGTTCCCGTCTCCAGCGAAGCCGGTCTCCGCGACTGATTCCCCCCATGCTAGAGTGAACGTTCGGGCCGCCGCCCCGGGGCGGCGCGTCCATCCGTTCACCCCGGAGGGAGGAAGCACGCCATGGAGAAGACGAGCAGCGGGCGAACCGCCGGAGCGGCCGCCCGCGATCGACGCCGGACGGTGGTGCAGATCACCAAGCGGGTGGAGTTCAGCGCGACCCACCGTCTCTACAACCCGGACTTCTCCGACGAGAAGAACTGGGAGGTTTTCGGGATCTGCAACAACCCGAACGGGCACGGGCACAACTACACGCTCGACGTGACGCTCCGCGGGGAACCGGATCCGGCGACCGGGATGATCATCGACCTGAAGGAGCTCAAGGAGATTCTCGACGAGCGTCTCGTCGATCGGGTCGATCACAAGAACCTCAATCTGGACGTCGACTTCCTGTCCGACTGTGTCCCGACCGTCGAGAACCTGATCATCCGGTTCTGGGAGGTACTGGACGGGAGGATCCCGGGGTGCGATCTCGACGAGCTGGTCCTGTACGAGTCGCGGACCAATTTCGCGCGCTACCGTGGACCGGAAGGGGGCTGAAGGTGGAGGAGGAGATCCGCTCGATCCTGCGTTCGCTCGGTGAGGATCCGAACCGGGAAGGGCTCCTGCGGACGCCGCAGCGCGTCGCCGAGGCGTATCGGTTCCTGACCCGCGGCTACGGGATGGACATCAAGAAGGTGCTGAACGAGGCGGTCTTCGAGGTCCCGTACGACGAGATGGTGATCGTCAAGGAGATCGACTTCTACTCGCTGTGCGAGCATCATCTGCTTCCCTTCTACGGTCGGGCGCACGTCGCCTATCTGCCCGACGGCAAGATCGTCGGCCTGTCGAAGATCCCGCGGATCGTCGAGGTCTTCGCGCGGCGGCTGCAGGTCCAGGAACGGATGACCCAGCAGATCGCCGATGCGATCAACACCGCGATCCGACCGCAAGGGGTCGGCGTGGTCATCGAGGCGATGCACATGTGCATGGCGATGCGGGGGGTCGAGAAGCAGAACGCCTTCGCGACCACGAGCGCGATGCTCGGCGAGTTCCGCGACGACCGGGGGACCCGGAACGAGTTCATGAACCTGATCGGCCACCATACGCTCCGCTAGGAGGACGGCGATGAAGGGAACGGTCTGGGTGACGGGAGCATCCGCGGGAATCGGACGCGCGATCTGCGCGGAGCTCGCGTCCCGCGGATGGAGCGTGGGGGCCGGCTCGCGGACTCCGGACCGGCTCCGCCCGCTGGAAGAGGCGGCCGCCTCCGGCCCCGGCTCGATCCGGGCCGCGGAGCTGGACGTCCGCGACGCCGCCTCGATCGACCGCTGGGTGAAGCGGCTCCGTG
>WJJW01000160.1 GCA_014729455.1 Candidatus Eiseniibacteriota bacterium | reverse complement strand
GGAGGGCGGTCTGGAGTCGGGGGTCCCTCGCTACCGGATGCTGGAGACCATCCGCGCGTACGCCCGGGAACGCCTGGCCGAGAAGGACGAGGGGGAAGAGGTCCGGCGCCGGTTCCGCGACTACTTCGTCTCGCTCGCCGAGGCGCAGGATCGCGAGCTGCTCGGACCGGGGCAGGGGCAAGCCCTCTCGGTGCTGGCGGCCGACCATGACAACCTCCGGCAGGCGATCGAGCTGTGCCTCGCCGACGATGCCGGGTCCGATCTCGCGTGGAGGCTCGCCGGGTCCCTCGGGCGCTACTGGTACATCCGCGGCCACTGGAGCGAGGGCCGGGCGGCGTTCGCGCGGATCCGCGCGGCGCGTTCCGGAACCGAGACGACCGGCGCGGCGGCGAACGCGCTCGGCTGGTCCGGCAACCTCGCGAAGCTCCAGGGGGACTACGCGCAGGCGAAGCGGGATCTCGAGGAGAGCCTGCGGATCCGTCGCGCCATCGAGGACGAGGCCGGGGTCGCCTCCTCGCTGACCAATCTGGCCAACGTCCTGAAGGACCAGGGCCGGCCTCGGGAGGCGCGGGCGCTGTACGAGGAGAGCCTCGCGCTGCAGCGCAAGCTCGGCAACCGCGCGGGGGTCGCGCTCGCGCTGAACTGCCTCGGGATCGTCTCCTACATGGAGGGGGATCTCCACGAAGCGCTCCGGCTCCAGGAGGAGGGGCTGCGGATCCGGCGCGAGATCGGCGACGCGGCCGGGATCGCCGCGTCCCTGAACAACGTCGGGGCGCTCGCCGAAGCGGTCGGGGAGTGCGACCGCGCCGTCGCGCGGCTGGAGGAGTGCCTGGCGATCCGCCGGGAGATGGGGGATCGCTGGGGGGTCGCCGCCGCGTTGAACAACCTCGGCCGCCTCGCCGAGGCGCGCGCCGATCTGGAAGAGGCGGAGCGGGCGTTCGCGGAGGGCCTGGAGACGTTCCGCGATCTCGGAGACCGGCGCGGCATCGCGACCGCGGCGAACAATCTCGCCTCGGTCCTGTTGCGACTCGAACGGGAGCAGGATGCCCGCCCGCTGCTGGGCGAGGGGCTCCGGATCTTCCGGGAGCTGGGGGATCGCGCGTCGCTCCCGTCGATCCTCGATCTCTTCGGCGTCCGGTTCTTCCAGACGAACAGCCACGAGCGGGCTCTCCGGTGCTTGGCGGTCGCCTCCCGGCTGCGGAAAGAACACGGCCTCGGCCCCGGGCCGGATCGAGAGGGGCGGATCGAGCAGGCGATGGAGAGCCTGCGATCCTCCCTCGGCCCCGAACGCTTCGAGGAGGTCTGGAAGGAAGGCCTCCTCCAGGATCTCGACGAGGTGGCGGAGTGGGGCGCCGAGGCTCTGCGTCCCTAGGGTGAGAGAGACCGGACCGATTTCGATCGTTCTCTGAACAGCGACCTTTCCATCGTCGCGGCGCGCTCCGGGATGCGCCGGACTCCAACCAGGAGGTGTCTGCAATGCACCGCACAGCGATCCGCATCACTGTTCTTCTGGCGTTTCTCGGAGGGCTGTCGTTCTCCCCGGCGCCCGCGGGGACCGGCGGTATCGACGGAGACAAGCTCGATCTGAGCGTGACGTTCGCCTACCGCGAGGCGGACATCGAGGCATGGCGCCCGCTCTTCGAGGAGACCTCCCGCCTGCTCTACAACGCGACGAACGGGCAGCTCCAGCTCGGCCGGGTCCGCATCGAGACCTGTGGTCTCGGGCAGGAGGATGCCGACATCTGGATCCTGGACGGGCAATCCGGCGCCTTCGCGAACGTTCTCGGCCTCGGGGGGGTCGGCCACATCTACCTCTCCCAGACCCACCGGGACGTCGACGGCCCCGCCTTCGGGCAGTTCGGCCTGGTCCACGAGTTCGGCCACTACGCGTTCGGTCTCTACGACGAGTACAAAGGGATCACGCCGCCGCCACCACCGCTGTTCGCTCGCGCGGTGGAGCAGACCGGCCTGCCGGTCCCCAACCAGTTCTGCGTCACCGACGACCACACGATCGCCTGCGTGATGGACGGAGGGACGCTGGTCTTCCCGAACAACGGGCGGACCGAGTTCTGCACGCACGCGCACGGCGGCCTCTCCACGGCGCACAACGAGGGGACCCAGGTCGACAGCGTCGATTACGTCAACGCCCAGCAGGCGCTGAACGGCGAGAGCTGCTGGGAGACGATCCTGCGCACGGTCGGGTTGTTCCCGCCGGTGGAGGTCGACCCGGACGATCCCGCGGGGCTCGATCCGATCGACTGGGAGATCGTGCCCTCGATCAATCGGATCGTGCTCTGCATCGACGGTTCGGTGAGCATGTTCGATCCTCCGGGATCGATCGGTCTCGCGAAGGAGGCGGCCGACCTGCTGGCCGCCCTGCTGCACGGGCGCAAGCGCGTCGAGATCGACGAAGAGGTGATCGTCCTTCCGGGAGAGCACCTCGCGGTGGTCTCCTTCGCGCACGAGGAGCGACTGGAGTGGGCGTTCCGCGAGATCGAGAACGAGGAGACCCGGAGGGCGGCCCGCGCCGCGATCGAGGCGGTCGAGCGGCCGATCGTCCCGGCGTCGCGGGCGACCGATCTCGGCGCCGGCCTCGGCGCGTCGCTCCGGCAGATCCTCGAGGAAGGGGACGTGGCGGCTTGCGGGGAGGCGATCGTGCTTCTCTCCGACGGCGGGCACAACTTCGGCGCCGGTCCGGAGGAGTGGATCACCCCGCTGCGGGAGCGCGGCGTCGCGGTCCACGCGATCGCCCTGGGCGATCGCGTGGACCGCGACGCCGCGCTCCCGCAGCGGGGTGATCCACTCCTCCGGACCGGCGCCGAAGTTGTGCCCGCCGTCGGAGAGAAGCACGATCGCCTCCCCGCAAGCCGCCACGTC
>WJJW01000021.1 GCA_014729455.1 Candidatus Eiseniibacteriota bacterium | reverse complement strand
GGCTTGGAGGCATCCGCGTCATGCTCGACGTTCCTTCCCGGCTCGATGGCCGGGAGGTGACTGTGAGCATGCACTCCTCGAACGGGGCCCCTGCTCCGGCCGCGAAAGACCTGGTTTCCGGGGGGATGGCGGAGCTTCGTTTCCCCGTCGTTGCGGCGGGGGAGTACAGGATCCGGATCGAGGCGGGGCACAGCCACGTCTGGCTACCGGCGACCCACGACGAAGCGGCTGCGGAGGTGATCCGGGTCGATCCGCTTCAGGAGACGGTCTACCAGGCGAGCCTGCCGGAGCGGGGAATGCTCGCCGGATCCGTGACGGGAAGCTGGGAGCGCATGGCCACCACCCCGCCCGCGCTCGGGCTCTATGCCTCCCCCGAAGGGGATCCGATCTCGTTGCTCCGCCCGACCTCGGATGGGGAGTACCAGCTCTGGGTGTTCGCTCCCGTCCGTGCTCGATTGCGCATCAGTACATTCGACCATCGGCGCTGGCATGGCGGTTCCTCCTTCGAGGAGGCGGAGGTGTTCGAGCTGGGTCCCGGAGACGAGATCCGGCAGGACATCGCGCTGAGCGGCATCGCGGGGGAACTCGGTTTCGGTGGGAGTCTCTCCCGTCGGACGACGGTGGTTCTTCATGATGCTTCGGGGGAGGAGATCGCGCCGGACCGAACGGACGGAGATCGGGGACTGTTCCGCTTCCTCAACCTCGTGCCGGGCACCTACGCCATGCGGATCGAAGAAGGCCCGACCTGGATCGCGCACTGGTACGATCGAGCCGACTCCTTTCAGGATGCGACGCCGATCACGATCACCGAACCGGGAGAGCTCGTCTGGCTCGAACCTTCCCTCCTCGAGGGAGCCAGCATCTCGGGAACGTTCTTCGACGCCGTTGGGGAGCCGATCGTCGGAGGATACGTCGAGCTGGTGGAACCTGCGGAGGACCGGTCGCTCGACCATCGATCCATGAGCGGTCCGGGAGGCGCGTTCCGAATTCTCGCGGTCCCGGATGGCGTGTACGGAATCCATGGCCGGGCTGGATATCCGCGGGATGTCTGGTTCCCGGGCACGACCGATCCTGACTCGGCCGGGACGATCACGGTCGCCGGCCACGCCGACGTGACCGGGATCGTCCTGCAGCTCCTTGAGTGACCGGGCAGTACGCCCGAGGCGTCAGCCTGCGGATGCCCTGGAGAGCACGGTGCTCCGGCCGCCGTCCTCCCGGCCGCCGCCGTCGTAGTCGACCAGGACGACCACGTGCCGCCCGTCCCGTTCGAGCCGGCTGCGCCCGCTTCCAAGGGTCGATTCCCGGCGGCGCGATCAACCACTGGACCCGACGCGGGTCGACGGCCCGGTCACCGCGAGCCTCCGCCGAGGGTTGGAACGAAACGGCCGATCGAGGCGCGGCGTCCGTTCGGATGGGCATCTCGACGGTCGCTCGTTCGAGGTCCGGCGAGGAGACAACGGAGCTCCATGTGTCCGCCCAGCCGTTTCGGCTGGTTCGCCCGTTGATCAGGAAGAATCCGAGCTTCCTCCCCGACCGCGGCGTGGTGGACATCGGTCCGGCTCCGCGTGTCGCGGACCACCAATCGTTTCTCCGGCATGATCTGCAAGAGCTTGAGGATCGTGGGGTAGCCGCTCGGCGTGGTCGCCTCGAGTGAGTTCCGTACTTGCTCCACGGTCGAAGGACCACGTATCCACAGAGTCCGCAGGATGGCGAGCTGGGCGCCTATGGGCTACGGATCTGCCGTCTGGGCATGGCGGCCTCTATCGCTCAACGATAGCTCGAGGACATACGAAGACCTTCGTGGAATCAAGAGACTCCCTGGCTGTTTGGATCCGAGCAAGCCGATTCCTGCTAGGATGGCGGTCCATCGAGTAAGAAGTCCTTCCAGGTCCTTGCTTGCACTCCGGCCCGTTCGGCCACCTCGAGCTCGCTTTCCCGGCAAAGGAGGAGTGGTTGGAACCGGGGATTCCTTCGGCAGAACTCGAGAATCGCGGCCAAGTCACCGATCTGGAACCGGCCCGTCTTGACTTCGATCGCCCATGATCCCCAAGAGCCCTCGAGAATCCCGTCGACCTCCAGAGACTCCTCTCGCCAATACCAGAGCCTCTGTCCCGAATTCCATGCATGAGCGAGGCACGCGTTCTCGACCCAGGATCCATACCGAGGCGCATCCTGCATCCCTGCTTTGATCCCCATCGGATCCAGCGACGAGATCAGAGCGTTGTTCAGAGTGACGAGCTTGGGCGGTGATGCGCGACGACGTAGGTCCTGCTTGCTGAACTTCTGGATCGAGGCAACCAGGAAGGCTTCTTCCAGCAATGCGAGGTAGTGGGCAACGGTCTCCAGCGCGCCACGGTCCTGGAGCTGTCCACGGATCTTCTGGAGCGACAGGATCTGGGCGGGTGATGATGCCGCAATGCCGAAGATCTGCCGAAGCAGCGCAGGTCGACGGACCGTCGACAGGGCGAGGATGTCCCGCCCGATCGCAGGTTCGAGGATCGAGTCCCTGATGTAGGCGGACCAGCGGGCCTCATCCGTGCGCAGGGAGAAGGCACCGGGATAGGAGCCCATCCGAACCACGAACTCGGCCGCCGCCTCTCTCTCGAGACGAAACGTCTCCGCCAGAGAAGAGGCCGACCAGTGCGACAGGATGAGCCGTTCGAATCGACCGGCCAAGGTCTCGCGTGATCCTGAACCAAGCCGGAGAGCCGCCGAACCTGTTGCTACGACATGAATCGGCTCCTTGCGACGCTTGAGATCGTCGGTCACTCCCTTTAGCCGGGCGGCCCATTCGGAGATCAGGTGCACCTCATCGAGCAATACGATGGCTCGCCCCCGGCTCGCTGCAATCTTCCGCGCGCGGTTGAAGAGCCGGTCGAGAAACCCCGGCAGTGACGCCTCCGGGGCGTCCGCAGCGGCGTAGACGGCGTCATCGCCGAGAGCTTTGGCGAGTTCCAGTAGCAGGGTCGTCTTCCCGACCTGGCGAGGGCCGGACAGAAGCTGGATCCGACTCGGCGCCGGCTCCTCGAGTCGCTGCAGCAGTGTGTTGCGGCAGTCGTGATAAGCGAGGCGGAACTGATTGTCGATCATACTCGAATAGTTATTCAGGTTCAGGCGAAGGTCGAGGATGGCCGCCAAGAAACATCATTGAAGAAGCACTTCAGAGCAGCCTCCGTGAGGAGGGGCGGTAACCACTTATGTTGCAAGAACATGCTGCGTCACCCGCTCTTCTTCGATCTTGAACCCCTTGGCCCCCGGCCCGGGGGATGACAAGCTGTCTCATCGCGGTCACCGTCGATCAGACGAAAAGGAGCGAACCCGATGGACGAACGGAACCAGGCCAACGCGATCCCGCCGGAAGAGGAGATCCCGCCCTGGGACCGCCTGTCGGATCTCATCCAAGCGGGCGACTCCGAGGCGATCGAGCAGTTCGTCGATGCGCTTCCCCTCGGGGAGATCGCCCGGATCCTCTCCCGACTCGACGAGGAGGATCGGGGCCGCTTCCTCCAGATCCTTCCGCCGGAGACGGTCGCCGAGATCCTCGAGCAGATCCCCGAGGTGCAGGCGGTCGACCTGATCGAGCAGCTCGATCACGACGTGGCCGCGGCGATCCTCAACGAGCTTCCGAGCGACGAGCAGGCCGACCTGATCGGCGATCTGGAGGACCAGGACGCCGAAGCGATCCTGCGGGAGATGGAGCCGGAGGAGTCGCGCGACGCGCGCGCCCTGAGCCGGTACGAGGACGACGTCGCCGGCGGTCTGATGATCACCGAGTACCTGTCGTATCCGGAGTCGGCGACCGTCGCCGACGTGGTCAACGATCTGCGCCGCAACGCCGAGGAGTACCAGGATTACCACGTCCAGTACGCCTACGTGACCACAACCGGCGGACGGCTCGCCGGGGTCCTGCAGCTCCGCGAACTGTTCCTCTCGGCGGACGCGAAGCGGATCAGCGACCTGATGATCCGCGATCCGCGGACCGTTCCCGACCAGGCGGGGCTCGAGGAGCTGGAGGATCTCTTCGATCGCTACCCGTTCTTCGGCCTTCCGGTCGTGGACGCGCACGGCCGCCTCGTCGGCGTCGTGCAACGGGAGTCGGTCGACGAGGCGGTGGCCGAACGGGCCGGCAGCGACTACCGGAAGTCGCAGGGGATCGTCGGCGGCGAGGAGCTACGGACGATGCCGCTCTTCCTCCGCTCCCGGCGCCGCCTCTCCTGGCTCAGCGTGAACATCCTCCTCAACGTGATCGCCGCCAGCGTGATCGCGTTCTACCAGGACACCCTTGCCTCGGTGATCGCGCTCGCCGTCTTCCTTCCGATCATCTCCGACATGAGTGGATGCTCCGGCAACCAGGCGGTCGCGGTCAGCATGCGGGAGCTAACCCTCGGCGTCGTCAAGCCGGCCGAGGTGGCGCTCGTCTGGGGGAAAGAGGTCCTCGTCGGGCTCGTCAACGGGATGGCTCTCGGCGCATTGATCGGCCTGGTCGCCTGGCTCTGGAAGGGGAACGTGTTCCTCGGCCTGGTCGTCGGCGGGGCGATGGCCGTGAACACGATCGTCGCCGTCTCGATCGGCGGGACGATCCCTTTGATCCTCAAGCGGCTCGAGATGGATCCGGCGCTCGCCTCCGGACCGATCCTGACGACGATCACCGACATGTGCGGCTTCTTCGTGGTCCTGAGCCTGGCGACGGTGCTGCTTCCCTACCTCACCGGGTAGGGCCGCGCCTGGATCCGATCGACCGCCCCGGCCAGCCGCCGGAAGAGCGCCTCGACCCGCGGCCGATGCGTCGCCTCGCCGAAGCGGCGCAGGTCGTTCCCCGAGACCATCCGCACGGCGATCACCGCGAACAACGCGAGGACGAGCAAGAGGATCCGGACAGCCAGGCTCGGCCACGGCTCGTCCAGCCCACGGAACGCCCAGCCCACGGCCATCACGGCCCCGCCCACGACCCATGCCAGCACGAACGTCCGCCGGCGGTTCGCTGCCGTGCTCGGGAACAACCCGGCGGCGACGCGGATCGCCGGCCCGAAGACGACGACCGAGCTGAGCAGGCTCGCCAGAGCCACGCCGGACACCCCGAGCGAGGGGATCAAGACGGGGTAGAGGAGCGGCTCCACGGCGAACTTCAGCGCCGCCAGCCAGAAGACCACGCGCGTTTTCTCGTAAGTGTAGAAGCTCATGTTCAGCGGTTGCTGGATCGTGCGGAACAGCGGAACGAGCGCGAGGATCTGCAGCGCCATCAGGGCTCCCAGAAACTCCGGCCCGCCTGTGATCAGCACCGCCTCGCGCGCCAGGCAGAAGATCCCGGCCGATAGCGCGACCGCCAGCGCGCCGACCAGACGGAACCCCTCGGTAACGACCTGCTCGATCGTCTCCTTCTTCCCCTCCCCGCGCAGGCGCGACAGGGCCGGCAGGAGCGCGTTCGGAACCGCGGCCGCAAGCCCGATGAACCGCTCGATCGTCATCAGCGCGAACGCGGCCAGGCCGAGGTCGTGCGCCGAGAGGAGGATCCCGAGGATCAGCTTGTTCAGATGCTGGCCGGAGAGGAAGAAGATCCGCGCGCCGAAGAGCGGCAGCACGTACTTCCAGATCCGCCGGTAGGTCGGGACCTCCGCCGTCGGCTCCGGCTGAGACGGCAAGGCCCGCAGCACGAGGATCCCCATCCCGGCGGCGGTCAGCCCCTGCACCGCGACGAGACCGGCGACGAGCGCGACCACCCCCTCGCCGAGACGCCAGAGGATCAGGACGATCGTCAGCTTCACGATCGTATTGGCGACCGCCACGATCCAGATCAAGCGGAAGCGTTGCAGCCCGAACAGCGTGTAGCGAAAGACCAGGATCAGGCATTCGAGGAGCACGAGGGGCGCCAGCGCGGGCAGGAGCCGGCGCAGGTCGCGGTAGCCGTAGGCGGTGGCGATCGGGTCGGCGAGCGCGGCGACGAGGATTCCCGCGCCGATCGCGAGCAGCCCTTTGACCGAGAGGATCTTCCGGACCAGCGCGCCCAGCGTCCCGCCGTGGCCGCGGGCGTCGATTTCGGCGACGAACCGCTCCAGGTAGGCTTCGACGTTCGTCGTCAGGACCCCGGCGAGACCGATCGTCGCCTGACCGAGCATCAGGATCCCGTAGACCGCCGGCCCGAGCATCCGCAGGACCATGATCGAGTAGAGCACCCCGCCCACGACCATGGTGAGCTGCTCGAGCCCGAGGTAGAACCCTCCCCGGGAGACGTCGCGGACCGTCGATTGGCTCACGGGCCGGGCCTTCCTCGCGCCATCATCACCTCCGGTCGGGAACCCGCCACGTGCTCAGCAGGATCCCCGCGAGGATCCAGGCGCCGTAGCCGAGGACCGAAGCCGACGGCGCTCCCGCCCCCCAGAGCGGGCCGAAGAGAATCGTCAGCGGCGGATTGAGCAGGACGAACGCGGCGACGCTGCTCGCCGGCAATCTCCGCAGCGCAGCGTACCAGATCGCGAACCCGAGCAAGGTGCAAAGTATGGACAGGTGCAGGACCGCGAACCACTCCACCGGACCGAACGTCGGCACCGCGGCGCGGACCGTCGGATCGAGCGGCGCCAGGGCGAGCGCGGGCAGGCTTCCGACGGTGAGCGAGAGGAAGATCACCCGCAGCGGCGGCTCCCGCCCGACCAGCGGCTTGCCGACGATCGTGGCGATCGCCCAGGACAGCGGGGCGCCGAGGACGGAGAGGGCGGACAGCCCGTATCCGGGGCCGAACCGGCGTCCCTGGTCGGCGAGCAGGAGGTAGACCGCGGCGAAGCTGATCACGAGGCCGGCGACCTTCCGCTTCCGGAACCCCTCCTGTCCCACCGCCAGCGCGAGCAGGTAGGTCAGGAAGGGGTTCGTGGAGATCAGCAGCGACGCGGTCCCGGCCGGCACCCGACCCTGGCCCCAGTTGAGCAACAGGTTGTAGGAGAGGACGATCATCGATCCGATCACCCCGATCCGGATCGGGGAGCGGGAGAGCAGCCGGAGATTCGAGCGCGGCCCGGAGGCGAAGAACCAGACGAGGCAGACCAGCGCCACGGGGAAGAACCGGAGCAGGACCAGGTCCCAGGCGCCGACCTGGTCCCGCATCCAGGCGATCGAGTGGAAGGAGTTGGACCAGATCACGAACAGCCCGATGAGGATCGCGGTCCAGGCTGCTTGGGATCGGCCCGGCGGGGCCGGCTGGTTCGGCGGGTTCAGGGGATCCTCCTCGGAATCGAAGCCCTGACGCTAGCAGCGGTTCGCCCCGGGGGGCAACCCGGCGCCGGATCCGTCCCTTTCCCGATTCGCCGCCGGTCGCTATGTTCTGGAGCAGGGAGGGGAAGTGGATGAGCCGGCTCGTTCCGATTCTGCGAGAGTGGTTGACGCGCCAAGGGACCGACGGGCAAGCGGCCAACATCATCGCCTGGATCGGCCTCGTCCTGGCGATCGCGCTTCTCGCGATCCTGGCCAACTGGATCGCCAAGCGGATCCTGCTGACCGGGGTCCGGTATTTCGTCCGCAAGAGCCGTACGAACTGGGACGACGTCCTTCTGGAACGGAAGGTCTTCACCCGGCTCTCGCACCTCGCGCCGGCGCTCGTGATCTACTTCGCCGCGCCGCTGTTCCTCTCCTTCTCCACGATCATCCAGCGGCTCTCGATGGTCTACATGCTGATCACGGGCCTCTTCGTCGCCAACGCGTTTCTGAACGGGGTGGCGGCGATCTACGCGACCTTCGAGATCTCCCGCCACCGACCGATCAAGGGGTACATCCAGGTCGTCCAGACGATCGTCGTGATCTTCGTCGTGATCGTCTCGCTCGGGATGGTCCTGAACCAGTCCCCCTGGGTGTTCCTGAGCGGTCTCGGGGCGATGACCGCGGTCCTGATCCTGGTTTTCAAGGATTCGATCCTCGGACTGGTCGCCAGCATCCAGC
>WJJW01000159.1 GCA_014729455.1 Candidatus Eiseniibacteriota bacterium | reverse complement strand
GACGCCCTGGAAGCCGGCGACGATGACGACCCGGTCGCGCTCCAGCTCCTCCTCGATCCGGAACGGGCGGATCGAGACGATCCGGGCGTCGCTGTGGCGGGTGTCGGTGATGATCCCGCTCTGGCTGCCGGTGAACGAGATCGCCGGCTGCCCGAGGGAGTCGAGGGTCATCGCCAGAAGCGCCATCGAGATCCGCTCCCCGGCGGTCAGGAGCATGTCCATTTCCCGCCGGGGAGGCGAGGGATGGACCCGTCGCGCGAGGGCGACCAGCTCGTCGGTGCTCTGGCCCATGGCCGAGACGACGACGATCATCCGCCGGCCGCGGCGCTTCTCCTCAAGGATCCTCCGGGCGACGTCGATGAGATGCTGGGGCGTTTCGACGGAGGTGCCCCCGTATTTCTGGACGAGCGTGGTCATTCGGGGGGAGGATAAGGGGAGGGGACAGGATCCGCCAGTCCCCCGCGATCTGGGGACTTGACGCGCCCGAGGGGCGGTTCCTAGAATCCTGTTCTGCGGACCAGGACGACCGGACCGGGACGGTCGGACCGCCGTGAGGCGGCGAGGGCGCAAGTTCTTGAGCGGGAGTAGCTCAGTCCGGTAGAGCCCCACCTTGCCAAGGTGACTGTCGCGGGTTCAAATCCCGTCTCCCGCTCCATTTTCATTCCGGTGGCGCCATAGCCAAGTGGTAAGGCGACGGTCTGCAAAACCGTTATTCCCCGGTTCGAATCCGGGTGGCGCCTCCACCTCTCACCAGGCGTACGCCTCTGGCGCCTCCCCTCCCGGACCTGGCCAGATGCGATCCAGCGTCTCCATCGTCTCCGCCCCCAGCTCGAGCTCCACCGCGCGGACCGCTCCGTCGAGCTGTTCCATGGTCCGGGGACCGATGATCGGCGAGGTCACCCCGGGCCGCGCCAACAGCCAGGCGAGGGCGACGTCGGCCGGCCTCTCGCCGAGCTCCTTGCAGAACGATTCGTACTTCTCGATCGGTTCCCGGCGTTCCTCGATCCGCTTCGCGACCATCTCTCCGGCCCGCCGGCCCTGGTCGGTCTTCTCCAGGATTCCCGCCAGCGCGCCGCCGTGGAGCGGGCTCCACGGAAGGACCCCGAGACCGAGCGCCCGGCACGCCGGCAGAACCTCCAGCTCGATCGTCCGCTCGGCGAGGTTGTAGAGGCTCTGCTCGGAGACGAGGCCGAGCAGGTGGCGTCGTTCGGCGACGCCGTTCGCCTGCGCGATCTGCCAGCCCGCGAAGTTGCTGCTGCCGACGTAGAGGACCTTCCCGGCCCGGATGAGCTGGTCCATCGCCTGCCAGATCTCCTCCCACGGGGTCGCCCGATCGATGTGGTGCATCTGGTAGAGGTCGATCCGATCGGTCCCGAGACGGAGGAGGCTTTCATCGCACGCCTGCCTGATGTGATAGGCGGAGAGCCGCCCGTGGTTCGGCCAGTCGTCCATCTTGCCGTAGACCTTCGTGGCGAGAACGATCTTCTCGCGCCGCCCGCCGCGCTTGGCGAGCCAGCGGCCGAGGATCCTCTCCGTCGCCCCCTTTCCGGCGGACCATCCGTACACGTTGGCGGTGTCGAAGAAATTGATCCCGTGCTCCAGAGCGCGATCCATGATCGCGAAGCTCGCCTCCTCGTCGGTGAGAGGGCCGAAGTTCATCGTTCCCAGACAGAGGCGGCTGACCTTCAGCCCGGTCCGGCCGAGCGATACGTGCTGCATTCCGGGTCCTCCTACGATTGCTGCTCCTCCTTGCGATTCTCGAGCCGCCGGGCGGCCTTCGTCACGGAGATCCGCCGGCGCCGAAACGACCTCCAGGGATCCTCGGTCCGCGCGAGCCTTCGAAAGAGGTTGCCGATCGTGAACGAGTCCGGCTCGATCCTCCCCCGTTCGACCTCGTCCCATCGCAGCGGGACGGCGACCGGCGCCCCCGGGCGCGCCCTCACAGAGTACGGGAGGACGGCGGTCTGGGCGTAGGCGTTTCGTCCGACGTCCACGTAGATCCTTCCCCTCCGCTTCCGCTTCCGTTGCTCGATCGTCAGGTCGTCCGGAAACCGCTCGGCGAGGATCCCCGCCAGCTCCCGCGCGAACGCGCGGACGGAGTCGAAGTCGGCGCGTCGATCCAGAGGGACCACGACGTGCAGTCCCCGAGAGCCGGTCGTCTTCACGAAGGAGGGGACGTCGATCTCGTCCAGCAGCTCGCGACACCGCAGGGCGGCCCGGCGCACCGGCGCGAAGCCGTCTTTCGACGGATCGAGATCGACCACGAGCCGGTCGGGATTGTCCGGTCGATCCTCGCGGCTCAACCAGCCGTGCAACGCGATCGTGGCTTGATCGGCCAGGAAGGCGAGAGTCGCTTTCTTGTCGCAGACGACGAGGTCCTGGTGGCCGTTCTGCTTCTGCACTCGGGTCGTCCGGATCCAGTCGGGGAAGTGCTCCGCTGCCTGCTTCTGGTAGAAGCCGCTCTTCTCGATCCCGTCCGGGAATCGACGCAGCACGAGCGGCCGATCCTCGAGGTGGGACCGCATCCGATCGTAGACCGCCTCGTAATAGTCGATCAGGTCCCCTTTGGTGATCCCTTCCCCGGGGAAGAGCGGTTTCTCTTCCCGGGAGATCTCGACCGTCAGAGAACCGTAGCGCCGAAGGGACATCATCGCCTCCCGGGTCGTTCCCGCTCGATCGTTTTCGGATCCTTGTCGGTTCGGATTCCCAGGAACCGCGGATGGCGCAATCGACCGTCCTCCGTCCACTCGGTGAAGCCGATCTCCACCACCAGGTCGGGGGTGACCCAGTGGACCCCCTTCGGGATTGGACGGACCGCAGAGAACGGAGGCTTCTTGCGCTCCTTCTTCCGCAGACGCCCCGCCAGATCACGCAAGGTCTCCCGGTCGTAGCCGGTTCCGACCTTTCCCGCGTAGCGGAGATCGCCGTCTTCGTTGTAGCCGACGAGGAGAGCGCCGAGCCCGACCCGGGATCCCTGGGGATCGGTATAGCCGCCGACGACGAACTCCTGCCGGTTCACGCACTTGAACTTCAACCAGTCCTTGGAGCGCGCGTGGACATACTTGCCATCGCCTCGCTTCGCGATCACCCCCTCCCATCCTTTGCGACACGCCTCTCGGTGCGTCTTCTCGCCGGCGCCCTTCCGATGCGGCGTGTAGCGAACCCGTCCCCGAAACTCCAGGAGTCTCTTGAGGAGCGACTTCCGTGAACGGAGCGGAAGTGCGGTCAGGTCGTACCCGTCGCAGTGGAGGAGGTCGAACAGGTAGAGGGTGACGGCGACGCCGCTTCGTCTCGCCTCATTCGGATCCTTGATCCCGATCCGTGCTTGGAGCCGCGCGAAGCTGGTCACGCTCCGCTCGAACGCGACGATCTCCCCGTCGGCGATGAAGCGCTCGATCGGCTGCTTCTCCAGAGCGTCCACCAGTTCCGGATACGTGTCGTTCAGCTCCTTCTTGTTGCGCGAACGCAGTCGGATCCGGGACCCGGACTTGAAGACCAGGCAGCGCTCGCCGTCCAGCTTGCGTTCGAAGATCCAGTCGGGATCCGAGAACGTCTCGTCGGCCAAGACCGCGAGCATCGGGGCGGTCCAGGCCGGCTGCCGCTTTTTTCGCGCCAGCTCGCGTCCCTTCTCGTCGAGCAGATCCTCGATCTCAGGCGCCATTCTTCCCCGACTTCCCTCCTTCTCTTGCCACCTGCGCGATCGTGCGGCCGCTCCGGACGCTCTTCGGCTGGCTCTTCACCGGATTGCGCCGGGCATCCGCCTTCTCGTCCTTGACCTTCACGAGGATCCAATTCTTCTCATCCCCCCTCATCTTCGTGTGGATCAACGCGTATCCTCCCTCCAGCTTCTCGCCCTCGAGCCAGATTTCTACGCGCCCCTTCCGCAAGGCCCGATCCATCGGGATCTCCTCGTCGTCCTCCGTCGTGACGTTGCGGTAGCGGCCGGCATCCCAGACGATCACCGTCCCGGCGCCGTACTCCCCCTCGGGGATGACCCCCTCGAACTTCGCGTACTCCAGCGGATGGTCCTCGACCGCGATGGCCAATCGCTTCTCCCGTGGATCGGTCGAGGGGCCCTTCGGGATCGCCCAGGACTTGAGGACGCCGTCGACCTCGAGCCGGAAGTCGAAGTGGTGGGAGCGGGCATCATGCTCCTGGATGACGAACCGGGGGGTTCTTCCCTTCCTCTTCGATCCCCCCTTCGGCTCGGGGGAACGTTCGAGGTCTCGCTTGGAGCGATAGCGCTTCAGCGTGTCCTTTCCGCCGCCTTCTTTCCCGGATTTCTTCGCCATGATTCCTCCTTCGAACCGTTGAGCGCTTGAAAGCCATCCGGCGTTCATTCACGTTGGGAGAAACGGACGATCCGCATCGAGACGTGCACGATCCGATTCCACGAGAAGCAAAGGAGGCTTCCCATGCGTTTGAAGGGCAAGAAGATCGCTTTCTTCGTCGCCCCGCTCTATGAGGACCTCGAGCTCCACTACCCCCTGATCCGAATGCAGGAGGAGGGGGCCGATCCGGTGGTCATCGGACCCGAGAGGACGAAGTACGAGGGGAAGAAGGGGATTCCGATCGAGGCGAGCCGTGCGATCACGGAGGTTTCTCCGGACGCCTTCGACGGGCTGGTCATCCCCGGCGGCTACGCGCCGGATCACATGCGTCGGTCCTCCGAGATGATCGAGTTCGTCCGGTGGATGCACGAGGCCGGCCGCCCGATCGCCGCGATCTGCCACGCGGGCTGGATGCTCGCCTCCGCGGGCATCCTGGAGGGAAGGACGGTGACCGGCTTCTTCTCGATCAAGGACGACCTCGTCCATGCCGGGGCGGCGTTCGTCGACCGGGAGGTGGTCCGCGACGCGAACCTGATCACGTCGCGCAA
This sequence comes from Candidatus Eiseniibacteriota bacterium, assembly GCA_014729455.1. Lineage (GTDB taxonomy): Bacteria > Eisenbacteria > RBG-16-71-46 > CAIMUX01 > VGJL01 > WJJW01. Next base: position 4,986 of record WJJW01000159.1, on the reverse strand, counting down.
TCCGGGCGACCTGCCCGCGTTCTGCCGGACGATCATCGAGGCGGTGGCCGGATCCTGAGCGTCCGGGGGCGCGGCGGCCCCCGCGCCCCTTCATTCCTTCAACCACAGGTCGACCCGCTCCACGACGCGACCGGAAGCCGGGACTGGCCGGCGCCGAGCCGCGTCGTGGGCTCCGCGAGCTCATCGGAGCTTCTCCTCTCCGCCGTTCCTACGGCCACTCCAGCCAGTAGTCGTAGTACGGGCCGTAGGAGTGGTAGTCGACGTCGAGGCGGTTGCGGACGTCCTTCGCGCCCCCTTCCCAAGCGTTGTTGACGGCGGCGGTGCGCTCACCCCAGGTGTCCACGGTCCCGGACAAGGTCACCACGCCGTCGGTCACGGATACGTCGACCTGGTCCTCGTCGACGTAAGGACTCCAGAAGAGATGCTCGGTGACATTCTGCGAGATCTCCCAATCCGATTTCATCGTCCACTCGTGCTCGAAATCGATGTTGTTGACCACCGACACGACCCCGGGCACCTTCTGGACGACTTCCTCGGCCTTCCGGCGCTCGAACGAGTTCTCAACGAGCCCGTCCAGGTAGACCCAGCCGCCCTCGACGCGGACGTCGATCTGCCAGCGTTCGAGATACGGGTCCTGCCGCAGCGCATCGACGACCTGACCCTTCAGCGTCTCGTCGAGGGTGATCTGGTCGGGCCGCACCTTCAGGTAATTGCGGACGCGGCGGACTCCGACGACGTTCCGGGCGTCCTCCTCGGCGGCCATCCGCGCCGCGAGATTGTCGACCGTTCCGGCCAGGGTGACCGTGCCGTTGGCGACGGTGACCTCGGGATTGAAGGACAGAACCCTCGGGTCATAGAGGAGAGCGTCCTGGACGGCGTCCTTGATCTCGTCGTCGCTTCGCTCCACGTACGACTCCTGTCGTCGCAGCTTCTCGCGCGCAAACCACGCCACTTCGAGGTTCTCGGCGTCCACCAGGGTCACGCCGGCGACCCACGCATCGGTCTTCGCGCGCTGCTTCTCACCGAGGCTCCCGACGGTCCCGGTCAGGCGGACCGTCCCCGCGTCGACCTCGACGTCGATGAGGTAGTCGTCGACCCGGACGTCGTTCTTCAGGCGCTTCTCGATCTCCTGCTCGATCTCGTAATCTCCGCGGTCGGTCTCGAACTGGACGTCGATCTCGTTCTCGATCCGGCGGATTCCGCGGATCTCCTTCGCGACGGTCTCCGCGAGCGACCGTTCCGCCCAGCTCTCCACGGTTCCGTTCAAGGTGACGGCCCCATCGGTGACGGAGACGGTCACCTCGTACGCCTCCGTGGCCGGATCGGCGAGAAGGGCGTTTCGCACCGCCGCCTCCAGCTCAGGATCAGGTCGTTCGACCGGCTCGACCTCGATCCGATCGACCACGGCCCGCACCCCGCGGGTGGTCTCGACGATCCGTTCTACGCGGTCCTTCTCGAGCAGCGTCTGCACGGTCCCGTCGAGCGTCACGATCCCGTTCATCGTGACGATGTCGATTGCGTTCGGATCCAGGACCTCATCGATCCAGATCTCGTTCTCGACCGCGTCCGTGATCGCCTCATCGGTGATCTCCTGGGCCGAGGACGGCCCCGGAAGCAGGAGAGCCAGCGCGACCGATAAGGCCACCAGAGCCCAGCAGCCCCGCTTCGTTCCCTCCTGGTCCATCGATTGGATCGATCGCATGAATGAACCTCCTTTCCGATTCGACGACCGGATCTTCTCAAGAAGCGGTGTAGGGTTTGCCCCCAATCCGCCTTCAGTGAAAGTGCCAACGACTCCCGAGCCCGGGGTGGTCGTCAGCGGGCGAATCGGTGCTGGACCGAGAGAAGGGGAGGGAAGGGGAGGAGGATCTCTGCGCCGCCGGACGAACCGAGGCGCGTCCACCCGAGACCGGATGCGAGCCGGAGCTCGATCGCGCCGAGACGGACCCCGACCCCCGCCAGCCCCAGCAGGAGCGAGTCGAATCCTCCGTCGGCACCGATCGCCGCCCAGGTCCATTCGTTCAGCAGACGAAACCGCCCGAGCGTTCCTTCCCCCGAGACGAAGACGGTGACCTGGGGATTCCCCCAGTCGTAATCTCCTCCCGGATGCTCCGAGCCGGGCAAGGTGTGCACGACGAGACCTCCGTGGACCCGCACCGGCCGAACCGGACTGCTCCCGACCAGCTCGAGCGCCTGGAGGCTTCCGCCGGAGCCCTCCCCCTGCGTCAGTCCGGCGCCCCCGATCCATTGAGCCTGGAGGAGGAGCCCGAACCGGGATGCGCTCGGAGGGAGGATCGAGGCGCGCACGGACCCCGAGGCGACGATTCCGAACCCGTTGGGGAGCCAGTTGTATCCGAGGAAAGCGGCGAGGGCGATTCGCCGTCCGATCGGGACCAGCCCCTCGGCGGTCAACCCGGGGGGATAGACGAGGAGGTGTCCGCCGATGCGGGGCGTCTCGATCCGGTCGGCGGTCGGGGTCAGGAGGACGGAGGGTCCCGGGGATCCGTGCGCCGCGCCGGATACGACCGTAGCCGCGCAGAGAGCGAGGAGGCAGGCTCGCCCGTCAAGGATCGAACACATCCCGGTTCCGCGCCGCGAACTCCTCCAGGCCGGTGAGATGGTCGGGGGCGATCTCGGTGACGAGGGCGGGGCGGTCGTCCTGGAACATCACCTTGCGCATCCCCGCGGGAATCGGTTCCATCGTCTCGGCGTCCTCGCCGATCATCGCCTCTCCCTCCAGCACGCAGACGCAGGTCAGCTCCGGGTTCCGGAACACCGACACGATCGTCCCCGTCAGAACCGTGCGTCCCTCGGGGGTGATGAGGTCGAGGGAATGCCCGGCGAATTCCTCGCCCGAGAGGACCCGGACCTCTCCGTTCTCGACGTGGAGCCGCATGCTCCGGTCGCTCCACCGGCCCGGACGTCCGGGCATGGTGAACTCGGTTCCCGGCACCGCCTCGACGACGAGGAGATCTCCGCAGCGGATCTCGAGGCCGGCTTCCTCCCCGAGGCGGACGGACTCTTGCGCCCGGAGCAGGGGCTCCGCCGATTCGATCCGGTCGATCGCGACGGAGGTCCCGTCGATCGTGATCGCCCCGTCCCCGTATGCGCGGTGGATCGACCAATCCGGTCCCCGGTTGGCGATGAACAGAACCAACAGGATCGCGACCACCGTGGCCGGCACGAGAGAGAAACGGAGCCAATCGGGCCACCGGAATCGGGGGCGAACCGGCACGACCGGATCTGCCGCGGGGGAATCCTCGAGGAACGCCCGGCGGACCTGCGCCTGGTACGTCGGATCGGGATCTACGCGCGGGAGATTGCGGATCGCTCGGCGGATCCGCTCCAGCTCGGGGTCGAGCCGCTGGTCGTCGTGTTCGTTCATCGCCCGATGTCCTTGTCTTTCAGCTCCTCTTGCAGGTTTCGCAGCGCCCGGGAGTACCGCTTGCGAACGGCCACGGCGGTTGCCCCCACGATCTCCGCGATCTCCTCGTGCTTCAGTCCCTGATAGTCGTGCAGGAGAACGATCGTTCGCTGTTCTTCCGGCAGCGATCGCAGCGCCGTGGCGAGCATCCTCTCGCGTTCCCTGCGGATCAGGTCGCCGTCGGGCGGCGGTCCGTCGGCCGAGAGGACCTCCGCGATCGGCTCTCCCGGGGCCAGCGGCTGGCTCCGCTTCCCCATCTTGTGGCCCCGGGACCTCCAGTGGTCCCGGCAGAGGTTGTACGCGATCGTCATCAGCCACGGCACCGGATCTCGGGACGGGTCATACGTTTCCAGCGAGCGGTGCACCTTCAGGAACAGCTCCTGGGTGACATCCTCCGCGGCGGCCGTATCTCCGAGAAGACGGTGGACCACGGAGTAGATCTCCCCGAAGTACCGATCGAAGAGCTCCGCCATCGCCTGCGGATCCCGGCGGCGCAGCCGTTCCCGCGTCTCCCGGGTCATCGAAGGCGGCGCGGCCGCGCCGGAACCTCCTCCTTCTGCTCCATTCATCCTGGCTACGAAGATAGCACCGAATTCGTGACCGGTCCCGGACGAACCGGAAATCGAGAAAACCCCGGGTTTGATCCCGGCGTGCCTCCCCGCGCAACGCGAGATCGGTCGAGAGGCGGGAGACGAAGACGCGGCGCCCGCTCGAAGATCGGGGCGCCGCGTCCCTTCGTTCGCTTCGTGGGTGTGTTCTAGTACGAGGTCTTGATCCGACCCCAGGTGGTCTCCTCGACGGCGACCGGATCGCACTCGATCTCGTTGCAGGTCTGGCCGTCGTAGTAGGTTCCACCCGCGTCGAGACAGTCCTCGCGCGTCAGCAGGGTGCAGGATCCGTCCGGAAGACAGCAGGCCCACTCGACGACCCCGGCGCAGGTGACCTGGTAGAGCCGGCGATGGAACTCCTTCGAGTCCTCGTCGCCGCCGCCCGCGTCAAGGTAGCCGCACGGATCCGACGTCACGTTCCCGTCGGCGATCCCGACGATGCAGGGGATGTCGGTTCCGTTGCTGGCGATGTATGGACCCGGGGCGTCGGGGTCCTCGCAGTAGGCGACCGGGCTACCGATGTTCGGGTCCCACGTCGCCGTGTAGGCGTAGCAGACGTGGTCGAGTCCATTGACGACGGGATCGTTCGTGACGGTTCCGTCGCAATGGCCGCAGCTGATGTCGTACGCGCCGGGCGTGAAGACGATCGGGTTGCCGATCGCCGCCAGCAGGTCCTCCATCACGTCCTGACCGGCGTAGAAACCGTCCCACTCGCCGATCGGGACGACCCGGCGGCTGCCGACCGAGAGCCAGTTGTTCAGACGCGCCTTCTCGTCGGCGGTGAAGTAGTCGCTCCCGTCGAAGAAGCCGGGCAGGCTGATGAAGATGAGCGAGTAACCGGAGAGGTTCGGAAGCGGCGCGGTCTCGTGGAGATCGACGGTGGCACCGACCGTCGCGAGAAGCGCGAAGATGTCTTCGTGCCCCTCGTCATAGCCGCTGTGGCCGGTGAACCAG
>WJJW01000158.1 GCA_014729455.1 Candidatus Eiseniibacteriota bacterium | reverse complement strand
CGATCAAGCTGACCTCGCTCGTCTCCAGCGTCGTCGACAAGTCGACGCAGGAGAAGATCGACGTGGTGAAGACCCGTCTGATGAAGAACTACGGGTATTGCGAGATCTGCGCCGCAGACGTCCTGACCTACGTTGCGTCGATCTTCGCTCGAGGAACCGAATCGAACGAATGACGGGGAAGCGGATTGCCGATGCTCTTGCGCATTGACCGGGACCACAACCGGTTCAAGGAGATCGTCAAGGGGCGGATCAAGCGGGACTTCCGGAAGTACATCACGCGGGAGGAGCTGGTTGGTCGCAGGGGGGATCGGCTGGTCTCGATCCCGGTACCGCAGATCGAGCTTCCCCGATTCCGTCACGGCAAGAACCAGGCGCAGGGGGTCGGCCAGGGATCGGGCAAGGAAGGGGATCCCGCCGACGGGGCGCAGGGCGAAGGCGTCGGGACGGCCGGGGACCAGCCGGGCCGGCACATGCTCGAGGTGGAGATCTCCTACGACGAGCTCGCCCAGATCCTCGGCGAGGAACTCGAGCTTCCGGACATCCGCCCCAAGGGATCGAAGCACACCCACCAGACGAAGGACCGCTACACGGGGATCCGCGCCACCGGCCCGGAGTCGCTCCGGCACGTCAAGCGGACCTACAAGAAGGCCCTGAAGCGGCAGATCGCGTCGGGGACCTACGATCCCGACAACCCGATCATCATCCCGATCAAGGAGGACAAGCTCTACCGGTCGTGGAAACCGTCCCGGGAGCCGCGAGCGAACGCCGCCGTCTTCTACCTGATGGACGTCTCCGGATCGATGGGCGACGAGCAGAAGGAGATCGTCCGGATCGAGAGCTTCTGGATCGACACCTGGCTGCGCTACCAGTACCGTGACGTGGAATTCCGCTACATCGTCCACGATGCGGTCGCCCACGAGGTCGACCGCCAGACCTTCTTCCACTTGAAGGAGAGCGGCGGGACGAAGATCTCCTCCGCCTACGATCTCCTGGGCAAGATCCTCGGCGAGGAGTATCCGGCGGTCGACTGGAATCTCTACGTCTTCCAGTTCTCCGACGGCGACAATTGGGGCAGCGGCGACACGGAGCGCTGCCTGGAGCTGCTCGACGAGGAGTTCCTGCCGGTCGTCAACCTCTTCGCCTACGGTCAGGTCGAGTCCCCGTACGGGAGCGGCCAGTTCCTCAAGGACGTCGGATCCCGGTTCGGAGAGAGTGAGAACCTGATCCTCTCCGAGATCCAGGACAAGGACAAGGTCTACGACTCGATCAAGGAGTTCTTGGGAAAGGGACGATGAGCATACCGGCCGAGCTGCAGAAGGAGGCCGACCGGATCGCGGAGATCGCCCGCGGGTTCGGCCTCGACTTCTACCACACGATCTTCGAGCTCGTCTCCTACGAGGAGCTCAACCAGGTCGCCTCCTACGGCGGCTTCCCGATCCGGTACCCCCACTGGCGGTTCGGGATGGAGTACGAGAAGCTCGAGAAGGGACACGTCTACGGCCTCTCGAAGATCTACGAGCTCGTGATCAACAACGATCCCTGCTACGCCTACCTGATGGACACCAACGCGCTCGTGGACCAGAAGCTCGTGATGGCCCACGTCTACGGCCACGCCGACTTCTTCAAGAACAACCTCTACTTCTCCAAGACCAACCGCCGGATGATGGACCAGATGGCGAACCACGGGGATCGAATCCGCCGCTACATCGACCGGCACGGTCTGGAGCGGGTGGAGACGTTCCTCGACGGAGCCCTCTCCATCGAGAACTTGATCGACCCGCACTGGGTGGTTGCGGACCGCCGGCGGCCGGCACGCGTCGAGGAGGACGAGGAGTCGATGCCTTCGGTTCGCAAGATCCCGAGCAAGGAGTACATGGACAGCTTCGTGAATCCCGAGGAGTTCATGGAGCTCCAGCGGCGGAAGCTGGCCGAGGAACAACAGCGCCGGCGGCGGTTCCCCGAACGGCCGGAGCGCGATGTCCTCGCGTTCCTGATGGAATACGCGCCGATCGAACGCTGGCAGCGCGACATCCTGGGGATCGTTCGCGAGGAGGGGTACTACTTCGCGCCGCAGGGGATGACGAAGATCATGAACGAAGGATGGGCGAGCTACTGGCACAGCCGCATCCTCACCGAGAAGGTCCTCGACGACTCCGAGATCGTCGACTACGCCGATCACGCGGCGGCCGTCTTCTCGATGCCCCCCGGCTCCTTCAATCCATACAAGATCGGGGTCGAACTCTGGCGGGACATCGAACGGCGATGGGATCGGGGGCAGTTCGGGCCGGAGTTCGAGGAGTGCGACGATCTCGAGGCGCGGGCGAGCTGGGACACCGGAGCCGGCCTCGGACAGGAGAAGATCTTCGAGGTTCGCAAGCTTCACAACGACATCACGTTCATCGACACGTTCCTCACCGCGGACTTTTGCAATCGCAACCAGCTCTTCGTCTCGACCTACAACGAGCGGACCAAACGCTACGAGATCTCCGACCGGGATTTCTCGAAGATCAAAGCCCAGCTCCTCTGGCACCTCACGAACAGCGGACAGCCGATCATCGCCGTGGAGAACGGCAACTTCGAGAACCGCGGCGAGCTTCTTCTCCTTCATGACCACCAAGGGGTCGATCTGGACCTGGCGTACGCGGAGGGGACGCTCCGCAACATCCAGCGCGTCTGGGGCCGGCCGGTGAACATTGGGACGGTTGTCGGCGGCAAGCCGAAGATCCTCACCCATGACGGCGAGTCGTTCCAGGATCGGGACGAATAGCCTTGCGGCGGCTCGCCTCCTTTCTCCTCCCCAATCTGAGCGTTCTCGGGCCGGCCCTACGCCGGCACCGGCGCCGCTACCTCGTGGGGTATCTCTGCCTGCTGGCGACGAACGGCTTCAGCCTCGCGATCCCGATGGTGCTGCGCGCCGGCGTGAACCGACTCGAGACGGGTGGGACCACCCCGATGATCGTCTACGGCGCCTGGCTGGTCGGCCTGGCCGCGGTGAGCGGCCTGTTCCGCTACTTCATGCGGATGATTCTCATCGGAGCGAGTCGCCGGATCGAGTACGAGCTGCGCAACGACTTCCTCGGGCATCTCCAGCGCCTCTCGCTCTCGTTCTTCCACCGGCAGAAGACGGGCGATCTGATGGCGCGCGCGACGAACGACCTGAACGCCGTCCGCGATGTGGTCGGACCCGGGATCATGTACGGGATGAACACCGTCACGATCGTGACGGCGAGCCTGATCCTGATGCTCCGCATCGATCCCTGGTTGACGCTGTTCACGCTGCTTCCGCTTCCGCTTCTCGCGTTCGCGGTCCGTCGCTTCGCCTCCGAGATGCACCACCGCTCGCGGGCGGTGCAGGACCAGTTCGGCCGGCTCTCCTCCACGATCCAGGAGAACCTGGCCGGCATCCGGGTCGTGCAATCCTACGTCCAGGAGCCGTTCGAGGAGCGGAGCTTCGAAGAGGAAGCGCGCACCTACCGGAGTCTCGGCTACCGCCTGATCCGGTACCGCGCCTTGTTCTTCGCGACGATGGGCAGCCTGGTCGGTCTGCTGATGCTGATCCTCCTCTGGGCCGGCGGGATGCGCGTGATCGGGGATCAGATCGGCCTGGGCGACTTCGTCGCCTTTCTCGGCTACCTCGGAATGCTGACCTGGCCGTTCATCGCCCTCGGCTGGGTCCTGTCGCTGGTCCAGCGCGGGGAAGCGGCGATGGCCCGGATGCGGGAAATCCGGGAACGGACCCCCGAGATCCGCTCGCCCGACCGCCCGCAGGGCGACCCGCCGCTTTGTGAGGGCCGGATCCGGTTCGAGGACGTGCGCTTCCGTTACGGACCGGACGGGCCGGAGGTGCTTCGCGGCATCGACGAGACGATCGAGCCGGGAACGACGGTGGCGATCGTCGGCCGGACCGGAAGCGGCAAGTCGACGCTCGTCTCGCTGGTGCCGCGCCTGTTCGATCCGACGGGCGGGGCGATCTCGATCGACGGCGTCGACGTCCGCCGGCGGTCCCTCGAGGAGCTGCGCAGAGCGGTGGCCGTGGTCCCGCAGGACTCGTTCCTGTTTTCGGACACCCTGCGGGCGAACCTCGTCTTCGGAGCGCCGGACGCCGGGGAGGAGCGGATCGCCGAGGCGCTGCGGATCTCGCGGCTGGAAAAGGATCTCGCGACCTTCCCCGAGGGACTGGAGACACGGATCGGAGAGCGCGGGATCACCCTGTCGGGGGGCCAGAGGCAGCGGGTGGCGCTGGCGCGCGCTCTCTTGGCCGATCCGCGGATCCTGATCCTCGACGACGCCTTCTCGAACCTCGACAAGATCACGGAAGCGGAGTGCACCGAGGCGCTCGGTTCCGTCCGCGCGCAACGGACGATCCTGCTGATCGCCCACCGGATCTCGACGGTGCGCGACGCCGACCGGATCCTCGTCCTCCAGAAGGGGATCGTCGCCGAGTCGGGCACGCACCAGGAGCTGCTCGAGGCCGCCGGGATCTACAGCGGGATGGAACGCGAGCAACGCCTCGCCGAGGAGATCGAGCGTGCCTCCGTCTCCTGAAGAGGAACCGCTCTACCGGAAGCAGATCGACCGAAGGCTGCTGGCCCGCCTGCTGCAGTTCGTCCGGCCGCACCGGAGCCGGCTCATTCTCGCGGTCGTGCTTCTCGTCCTCCTGTCGGTGGCGGAGCTCGCGTTTCCGCTGCTCATGAAGACCGGGATCGACCGCTACATCAAGACCGGCGACACCGCCGGCCTGCTGCGGATCTCGGGGCTCTACCTCGGGCTTCTCGTGGTCGTCTTCGTGCTGCGCTACACGCAGACCACCACGACACAGGGGCTCGGACAGCGGGTCATGTACGACCTGCGGATGCGTCTGTTCCGTCACGTCCAGCGTCTGTCGCTGCCGTACTTCGAGCGCAACCCGGTCGGCCGGGTGATGACACGCCTGACCAATGACGTGGAGGTCCTGAACGAGCTGTTCACCTCGGGGCTCGTCTCGATCTTCGGCGACATCCTGATCCTAGTCGGGATCATCTCGATCATGCTCTACCTCGACGTCAAGCTCGCCCTCGCCTGCTTCCTCGTTCTGCCGCCGCTCGTCCTGGCCACACTCTTCTTCCGCGCGCGCGTCCGGGAGGCGTACACGGTGATCCGGATCAAGGTCGCTGGAATGAACAGCTTCCTGCAGGAGATGCTCTCGGGGATCTCCCTGGTCCAGCTCTTCCGTAGGGAGAAGGCGAGCGCCGAGCGGTTCGACCGTCTCAACGGCGAGCACCGCGATGCGTTTCTGCGCTCGGTCCGGGCCTACGCCGTCTACTTCCCCGTCGTGGAGTTGCTCGAGACGATCGCCGTCGCGCTGATCCTCGCCTACGGGGGAAGCCGTGTGCTCGACGGAACGCTGACCCTCGGCCTGCTGGTCGCCTTCATCCAGTACAGCGAGCGGTTCTTCCGGCCGATCCGGGACCTGAGCCAGCGCTACAACATCCTCCAGGGGGCGATGGCCAGCAGCGAGCGGGTCTTCGAGCTGCTCGACAGCCAGCCGCGGATCACGACGCCGCGGGACGGCCGGACCCCGGATCGGGTGGAAGGGGAGATCGTCTTCGACGGCGTCCGCTTCGGATACAAGCCGGACGAGCCGATCCTGCCGGGTCTCTCCTTCCGGATCGCCCCCGGAGAGTCGGTCGCTCTGGTCGGCCACACCGGCGCCGGCAAGACGACGATCGCCTCGCTCCTCGTCCGCTTCTACGACGTCTGGGACGGCTCGATCCGGATCGACGGCGTCGACATCAGAAAGTGGGATCTGCACGCATTGCGCAGGCGGATCGCCGTCGTCCCCCAGGATGTCTACCTCTTCTCCGGATCGGCCCGGCGGAACATCGGCCTCCTCGATCCGAGCGTGAGCGAGGAGCGTGTTCTCGAGGCGAGCCGGGCGGTCGGGGCGGCCCCGTTCCTGGAGCAGCTCCCGGCCGGCCTCGACACCGAACTGCGGGAGCGCGGGTCGCTGCTCTCGGTCGGCCAGCGACAGCTCCTCTCCTTCGCCCGGGCGCTCGCCCACGATCCATCGGTCCTCGTTCTGGACGAGGCGACGTCGAGCGTGGACACGCAGACCGAGCTGGCGATCCGGCGGGCACTGCGGGTGCTGATCCGCGGCCGCACCAGCCTCGTGATCGCCCATCGGCTCTCGACGATCCGGCACGTCGATCGGATCCTGGTTCTGCATCGGGGGAAGCTCGTCGAGCAAGGGACGCACGAAGAACTGCTGGGCGCGGGCGGGATCTACGCGAAGCTGTACCAGCTCGAATTCAAGATCCAGGAAGGGCTGGGGCTGGACGAGGTCAGCGCCGGTTGAGCGCGACCAGCGCCTCGCGGACGAGCCGGTCGAGCCCGGCGCCCGCCGGGTCCGAGCCGACCGTTTCGAGCGCTTTTCTCACGGCCTCACGCGACTCCACGGGCGGATAACCGAGCGCGGTCAGGGCACGGATCGCATCCGCTTCGGCGGCGCTCCCCCCTTCGACGGATGCGGGAGGCGCGGCAGGTTCTCCGATCGGCAACCGGCCCTTCAGCTCGAGGACGATCCGACTGGCGAGCTTCCGGCCGACGCCCGAGACGGCGGTCAGCCGGTCGGTCGATGCCCGCTCCACCTCCAGGGCGAGCTCGGCCGGTCCGAGGAGCGAGAGGATCCCCAGCGCGATCCTGGCCCCGACCCCGTTGACCGCGAGCAGCGCGTCGAAGCAGGTTCGCTGTTCCGCACCGTCGAACCCGTAGAGGTGCGGCTCCCCGTCGCGTACGATGAGACGCGTCCAGAGTCGGCCGCGCTCCCCGGTCCGCGCCCGCTCCGCGATCCCGTGCGGGACCTGGACCCGGATCCCGATCCCACCGATCGCGATCAGAAGATGGGAAGCTCCCGTCTCCAGGATCTCCCCCTCCAGACGTTCGATCACCGCAGTCCCCGCATCGGCTCCGGCCGGGTCACCGCGGTCCGGCCGAGGTGGCAGTAGGCGACCGCGAGCGCGTCGGACTCGTCCCCGGTGATCCGCCGGTCGATCCCCGGAACGAGGCGCCGGAGCATCTCCTGGACCTGCTCCTTCGAGGCTGCGCCGGTCCCGCAGGCTGCGCGCTTCACCTCCGCCGGGGCGTACTCGAAGACGTCCAGGCCGGCCTCGAGACAGAGCAGAAGGAGGACCCCCCGGACATGGCCGAGGACGAGCGCGGCCCGGGCGGAGCGAGCGACGAAGCAGGTCTCCAGGGCGGCTTCCCCCGGCCGATGCGCTTCGATCAGAGGGAGGAGCGCTCCGCGAAGCTCGGGAAGGCGCTCCGCGAACGGCCGGGACTCGTCGAGACGGAGGACCCCGCCGGCGACGCGGGTGATCCGATCGGGATCCAGGCGCAGGATGCCGTAGCCGGTGCGCCGGCTGCCGGGATCGAGGCCGAGCACGATGCGCATCGTCGGGTCGTCGATCAGCCGCGCAGCTTCTCGAGCAGCTCGGTGGAGATGTCGAAGTTCGAGAAGACCTTCTGGACGTCGTCGTGCTCCTCGAGGACCTCGAGCAGCTTGAGGAACGACTCGGCCGACTTCTCGTCGAGGGTCACCGTGGACGAGGGGATCCGGGCGAGCTCGACGTTGAGCAGCTCGATCCCCTCCCGTTCGATCGCCTTCTGGACCGGATCGAACTCAGGCACCGCGGTGAGGACCTCGAAGGCGTCCTCCGAGGTGGTATCGACGTCCTCCGCTCCTGCTTCCAGGGCAATCTCGAAGAGCCGCTCCTCCGGGACAGCGGAGCGGGGAACGGTGATCTGTCCCTTCGTCTCGAACATCCAGGCGACGCAGCCAGCCTCTCCGAGGTTTCCGCCATGCTTCGAGAGGAGGTGGCGGAGCTCGCTCGTCGTCCGGTTCTTGTTGTCGGTCATCACCTGGATCAGGAGTGCCGCCCCCCCGGGACCGTACCCCTCGTAGAAATGCTCCTCATAGGTGACGCCCGGAAGCTCTCCGGTACCCTTCTTGATCGCCCGGTCGATGTTCGCGGCGGGCATGTTCTCCGCCTTCGCGTTGGCGATCGCGGTGCGGAGCCGGGCGTTACCGACCGGGTCGCCGCCACCGTCGCGGGCGGCGATGGTGATCTCCTTGATCAGCTTCGTGAAGATCTTGCCCCGCTCGGCGTCGGCCTTCCCCTTCTTCCGCTTGATCGTGCTCCACTTCGAGTGACCGCTCATGGTTCAACCTCGTCCGCCCCCGCAACCTGCGACCCGGGGCTACGCGTTCGCCTCCTCCTGCTCCCGGCGGAGTTGCTCGACCAGTTTCTCCTGAATGTCGCGCGGAACCTCCTCGTAGTGATCGAACTCGAAGGAGAAACGGCCACGCCCCTGTGTCATCGAGCGTAGCTTCGTGGAGTACTGGTAGATCTCCGCCTGCGGGACCATCGCGACGACCCGCTTCCCGCGCACTGCGGATTCCATGCCGAGGATCTTCCCCCGCCGGCTCGAGAGGTCTCCCATCACGTCGCCCATGTAGTCGTCGGGAACGTTGACTTCGACCTTCGAGATCGGCTCGAGGAGAACTGGTTGGGCCTTCTCGATTCCGTCCTTGAACGCCATCTTGGCGGCGATCTTGAAGGCCATTTCGGAGGAGTCGACGTCGTGGTAGCTGCCGAAGTGGAGCCGAACGCGGACGTCGACGACCGGGTAACCGGCCACCACCCCTTCGGTCATCTTCTCCACGACCCCCTTCTCGACGGCCGGGATGAACTTCGACGGGATCACCCCGCCCACGATCTCGTCGACGAATTCGAACCCATCGCCGCGGGGCAGAGGCTCGACCTTGATCGAAACATCGGCGAACTGCCCGCGCCCACCCGTCTGCTTCTTGTGCCGGTAAGCGACGTCGGAGCTGCCGCGGATCGTCTCGCGGAACGGAATCCGTGGTTTGTAGACCTCCGCCTCGACCTGCCCCCGCCTCTTCATCCGATCCAGGAGGACGTCGATGTGGAGATCCCCCATGCACCGAATCAGGGTCTGATGCAGGCTCGAATCGACCCGTACCTGGAGAGTCGGGTCCTCGCCCGCGAGCCGGTTCAGCCAGCTTCCGATCTTCTCCTCGTCCCCCTTCTTCGCCGGGGCCACGGCCACCTCGTGGACGGGGTTGGGGAAGCTCATCGGGGCCAGGACGATCTTGCCGTCCTTCGTGCTGAAGCAATCGTTCATGCTCGTCGACTTCAGGTTCACGGTGGCGCCGATGTCCCCCGCCACGAGACGGTCGGTATCGATGCGCTCCTTGCCCCGGAAGAAGTAGATCTGGCCGATCCGCTCCGCCTGATCCCGGCGCGCGTTGTACGCCTCCATCCCCTTCTCGATCTTGCCGGAGTAGACCCGGAGGAGGTAGAGATCTTGCGGCAGAACCTCGGAGGTCACCTTGAACACGAGCGCGGCGAGCGGGTCGGACGGGTCCCCCTTGATCGGCGCCTCCTCCGTCGCTCCGGGCCGCAGACCCGGCGTCCCGCCCACATCCAGGGGGGATGGAGCGAGATCGAGGATCCCGTCGATCAGAACGGAGATTCCGAGGTTCTTTTCAGCCGAGGTCGCGAAGATGGGAAAGATCCTGCCCTGGGCGATCCCCGTTCGGAATCCCTTCTCCACCTCGTCGTGTGAGAGCTCCCCCGATTCGAGGTACTTCTCGAGTAGGGCATCGTCGCTTTCCGCAGCCAGCTCCGTGAGCTGGAGCTTCGCCTCCTCGATCGCTCCGGCGAGATCGCCCGGAACGTCGGCCAGCTTCGGCGACTTGGAGTCCCCGAGCACCGCCTTCTCCTCGAGAACCGGCATGACTCCTTCGAAACCGGGCCCCTCGCCGACCGGGATTACGAAAGGAACCGCGCGGTCGGTGATCGCGCGGATCGACTGGACCGCCTTCGCGAAGTTCCCCTGCTCCTTGTCGAGCTGGTTGACGACGATCAGGGCCGCATCCGCGGCCTGGAGACCGGCGTGCACCTCGCCGACGAAATCGGCGTAGCCGGGGCAATCGAGCAGGTTGATCTTGTGTTCTTTGTGTTCGAACTGGGCGAGGGAGAGATAGATGCTGATCTGGCGCTTCACCTCGTCGCTGGTATGCGCGAGAATCGACGATCCGTCCTGGACTTTCCCGAGACGGTTGACCGCCCCGGCCGTGTACAGGAGAGCCTCTCCCAGAGAGGTCTTGCCGGACGCGCTGTGCCCGACCAGTGCTAGGTTTCGGATTGCTGCTGCATCATATGCCTTCACCGCTAGGTCCCCCATGTCCCCCAAGCCCAAAAACGAAGAATACAAGCGCTTTGCGCCAGCCTAACACCGGCTTCGCGCGGAACAAAAAGAAAAGGGCTTCCAAGCCGAAGCCCGGAAGCCCTCTCAAAGATAATCCGGCGGCGTCCTACTCTCCCATACGGTCACCCGTACAGTACCATCGGCGCTGGAGGGCTTAACTACCGTGTTCGGAATGGGAACGGGTGT
>WJJW01000157.1 GCA_014729455.1 Candidatus Eiseniibacteriota bacterium | reverse complement strand
TTCCGGGCGGGGCACGGCGAGCTGCTCCCGTTCGCGCTGCCGGACCCTGCGGCGGTGGAAACGGTCGCCCGCACGATCCTGGAGGATCCGGACGGGGCGCGGCAGCGCGTCCGCGCATCGGTCGATCGGCTCCGCGATCGTCTCGCCGCTTCCTACGGCCGCCTCTGGACGGCGCTGGGACTCGATCGATGAGCGTCCGCACGCCTGCGGACGGATACGGCGGGCGGCTCGTCACGGGCACGGGATCGAACCTCGCGGCCACCGCCGTCGTGTTCCTGTGCAGCTTCCTCTTGACCCCGTTCCTCCTGGAGAAGCTGGGCGATGCGCGCTATGCGCTCTTCGTCCTGGCGCAGTCGATCGTCGGCTTCTCGCGCCTGCTGACCCTCGGGATTCCCGCGTCGCTGAGCCGCTTCCTGAGCGAGGCGACGGCCCGCACCGACGAGCGCAGCCTGATCCGGAGCTTCACCGCCGGCGTGCTCCTGCTCTCGGTCATCGGGGCCGTGACCGCCCTCGTGATCCTCCTGCTGTCCGCCGTCTTCCCCCGGCTCTTCCCGGTCGAGGAAGCGCTCGCCGGCCCGGCACGCGCGGTTCTCCTGATCCTCGGGCTCCAGGTGGCGCTGCAGATGCCGCTCCTCGGCTTCCAGATCTCCTACCAGGCGGTCCAGAAGTTCCATGTCCCGAGCCTGACGCGGCTGGTCGGGGCGGTCGTCCGGACCATGGCGATCTTCCTGGTCTTCTCGCTCGGTTTCGTGAAGCTTGTTCTCTGGGCGCTGCTCTTCGCCGCGACCGAGCTGCTCCAGGGGATCTACCTGGCCGTTCGATCGCGTCGCATGATCCCCGCCTTGCGGTTCCGCCCGCGGTCCGTCGATCGGACCGATCTCCGCCGGCTCCTCGGCTTCAGCGTCTGGGTCTTCCTGGGGCATCTCGGGTTCCTGCTCTACTACAACACCGACTATCTCCTCATCCACTGGTTCGTGGGACCGGAGCAGGTCGCCCACTACAACCTCGCCGCGCGGTGGGATCCGATGCTGCGGACGGTGGTCGGTTCCTTCGCCGCGCTGCTGATCCCGGTCAGCGCGAGCCTGATCGCCGTGCGGGACCTCCCCGAGATCCGCCGCCTGCTCGACCGCGCGACGCGCTACTGCCTGCTCGTGGCGTTGCCGTCCTGCCTCCTCCTGGCGATCTTCGCGCGGCCGTTCCTCCGCGCCTGGGCGGGGGAGGCGTACGGCGAGGCGGCGCCGGCGATGGTCGCGCTGCTCCTCCCGCTCGTGCTCACGCTCTCGCAGACCCCTTCGTTCAGCCTGTTCGTCGGACTCGGCAAGGCGAAGGTCAATGGGATCCTGACGGTGGCCTTCGCCGTCGTGAACGTCGGGCTGAGCCTCTACTTCGCGGTGGTGCTCCGGCTGGGGTTGCTCGGCATCGCCCTCGGAACCGCGGTCACGTACTTCGTGCGGACCGGTCTGATCTCACCCTGGTACGTCTGCCGGATCACGGAGCAGCCGCTGCGGCCCTACGTGACGCGCTCGATCCTCGTCCCGATCGGGACCGCGCTCCCGATGATCGGGATCGCCTGGTTCCTGCGGGACCGGTGGGCGCCGGACACGCTGCCGGAGATCCTCGGGACGATGGCGCTCGCCTCGATCGCATTCATCGTTCCGGCGTGGTGGACGGTCTTGCGCGAAGCCGACCGCGCGGCGATCCGAAGCGGGATGCGGCGGATCCTACGGTGGAGCTGAACGGAGACCGGCGCCGGCATCGAGGGCAAACTGAATGGGTTGCACATTGTGTGCAGGGAGCCGGGTGCGATACACTGGGCAGCGCCGGGTTCAACTACAACACACACGCTGACGGAGGACCGATGCTGACCGCGATGACCCTCCTGATTCTAGTGTCGGCATTCGCCTTGCCTTCGATCGCTGCTACCCATTTCGTCATGCCCGATGGATCTGGAGACTTCCCGACCATCCAGTCTGCGATCGAAGCAGCGACAGACGGCGATGCAATTGAGTTGGGTGACGGCATCTTTCGAGGGCCAGGCAATCGCGACCTGAACCTCCACGGGAAGGAGCTTCGTGTCAGGTCCCGGTCCGGGAACGCCGCCGCGTGCGTCCTCGACTGCGAGGGGTCGTCCTCCGAACCCCATCGGGCATGGTTCTTCACGAGTGCGGAGGAGGGAGGCGCCCGTCTAGAGAGCTTCACGATGCGCAATGGGTACTCGATCTCGAATGGAGCGGCCTGCTACTACTCATTCGCTGCGAGAGTCACGATCCACGACTGCAGGTTCGAGGGAAACGTGGCAGAGGACCATGGTGGCGCGGTCTACGCGGGTCCAGGAGCCATTCCGATCATTCGAGAGTCCGTTTTTTCCGGAAACCGAGCTCGAAACGGGGGAGGGATCTGTCTCGCAACGAGAGAGGGCGGTGCGGGAATCGATCGGTGTCTTCTCGAGGACAACATTGCGGACGAGAGAGGCGGCGGGTTGTGCTGCCTCGAGGGTACGTCTCCCCTGGTAACGTGGTGCTCCTTCGAGCGTAACCGAGCGGGAGAGCGCGGCGGCGGGGCATACTGCGAGTATGATTCCAGGATTACCCTGCAAGACTGCAGATTCATCGAGAACGCGACGGATCTCTCGGGGGGAGGGTTCGCCTGCTGGCAGCGATGCTATCCGGTGATTGAGAGGTGTCTGTTCGAAGCCAACTCGGCCCGGGACGCGGGTGGATTGATGTCCATCGAGTCCTCACCGCTGATCAGGGAGACGACTTTCGCATACAATACCGCGGCGGAGAGAGGCGGCGGCATCTTCTGCGACGGGTTCATTGTGCGAGATCCTGTTGTAGAAGCCACGACGTTCGTCTGGAATAGAGCAACGACGGGGGGGGGCGCCTGGCTCCATCTTGACCGTCCGGTTTTCGCACGCTTCTCAAGGTGCCTGGTGGCCTTTTCGGAGTCCGGGGAGGCGATCCACATCACCGGAAACTACTCGATCCCGGCCATTGAGTGCTGTGACCTGTACGGGAACGAGGGAGGAGATTGGGTCGGGTTCCTCGAGGACTACCTGGGCTCCTACGGGAACATCCGGGCGGATCCTCTCCTATGCGGGGATGAGAATCCGGAAGTCCCCTTCAGTCTGCGCGGCGACTCGCCGTGCGCGCGGGAGAACTACCCGATGTGCGATGGCATCGGGGCATGGCCTATCGGCTGCGAGGAGCCCACGAGCACGAGAATAGTCACGTGGGGAGGAATCCGGATGGGATACCGCTGACGGAGCAAGAGGCATCGATCGCCGATCCGGCATCCAGTCGGACACCCGTGTGCGGATCTGGTTTCTCGATGCTCCAGATCGAGGACCGCGGCGCCCGGCCTCAATCCGCCAGCGCGCGGTCGACGACGAGGTAGATCGTCACGATCTGCGTCGTCACGGCGATCACGCTCTGGAAGGTCTCCCAGAACCGGCGCTCCCCCTTTTCGGGAATCCAGATCGTGTCGCCCGGCTCGACCCGGTCGACGTCGCCGAGGGAGACCCATTCGCCGCCCGCCGCGCGGATCACCCGCGCGTCCCCCCGGTCGGCTTTCTCCGCGTAGCCGCCGGCCCGGTCGATGTAGTCCTCCGGGTCGAGGGCCGGATCGTGGAGCACGTTGCCCGGCGCCCGCACCATCCCGAGGACGCTCACGAAGTCCTTCACCGACGGGATCGTGATCCGATCCCCCCGGCGAAGCAGGATGTTCTGCGAGGAGTCCTCGTCCTCGAGCAGCTTGCGGAAGTCGACGACCATCAGGCCGGGCGTCTCCCGCGACCGCAGCTTGAAGTACTCGTACTCCTCCTCGGTCATGTCGGCGGGGGGGACCTGGAGGAGCCGCTCGAACTCCTTGTCCTCGAGCGAGACCGCCTGCTGGCGGACGAGGGTCGCCTCGCGGAGGAAGGCGTCCTCGGTCGGCCCGCCGGCCCAGCGGATGACGTCCGCCAGCCGCGTGCTCCCCTCGTGGATCGAGTAGAGCCCCGGATGCAGGACCTGTCCACGGATCTCGACGAGCGTCTTGATCCGGTACTCCGGGATCGAGCGGACGAAGACGATGTCGTTCGGCCGGAGCGCGAAGTCGGGATAGACCGGCGGCTCTTCGGCGGTGAGGGGGGTCGCCTGGATCGCCGTGCGGCCCAGGAC
>WJJW01000156.1 GCA_014729455.1 Candidatus Eiseniibacteriota bacterium | reverse complement strand
TTCCTGGGCCGCCGCTAGTCTCCCGAGACTTCGTTTTGCGCCTTTCCCTGGGGGTTTCGAATGGCCATGGATCGACGGACCGCGGCAGAGCGATCCGAAGAGGGGACGCTGAAGCGGACCGCCGACATCTTCACCCGCTGCTACAACTTCACGCGCGCCGAGGAGGCCAAGGCGGCCGGGCTGTATCCCTACTTCCTCCCGATCGCCGACTCGGAGGGAACCGAGGTCCGGATCGACGGCCACGACCTGGTCATGCTCGGATCGAACAACTACCTCGGGCTCACGCACGATCCGCGCGTTCTGGAGGCGGCGGAAAAGGCCTCGCGCCAGTACGGCAGCGGCTGTACGGGGAGCCGGTTCCTCAACGGCAACCTCGATCTCCACGAGGAGCTCGAGGTCGAGCTGGCCAATCTGGTCGGCAAGGAGGCGGCGCTCGTCTTCTCGACCGGTTTCCACGTCAATCTGGGCGTGATCTCGAGCTTGATCGGGCGCGACGACTGCGTGGTGATCGACAAGCTCGACCACGCGAGCATCGTCGACGGAGCGCTCCTCTCGCACGGCGCCGTCTACCGGTTCCGCCACAACGACATGGCCGACCTCGAGAAGGCGCTCGCGAAGGCGCGCGGCCACGGCGGCGGGATTCTCGTCGTCGTCGACGGCGTCTTCAGCATGGAAGGGGACCTCGCCGACCTCCCGGCGATCGTCGAGATCGTCGGCCGCTCGAAGGCGCGGCTGATGGTCGACGAGGCGCACTCGGTGGGCGTGATGGGAGCGACCGGCGCGGGTACGCACGAGCACTTCGGCGTCACCGACCAGGTCGATCTGCTGATGGGGACGTTCTCGAAGTCGTTCGCCTCGATCGGCGGATTCGCGGCGGGAGACCGGGTCGTCATCGACTACGTCAAGCACCACGCCCGCAGCCTGATCTTCAGCGCGAGCCTGCCGCCTTACGCCGTGGCGACGGTTCGGACATGCGTCGAGATCCTGCGCGAGGAGCCGGATCGTCGGGAGCGGCTCTGGGCGAACGCGCGCCGCCTGAGCGAGGGGCTCAAGACCCGCGGCTTCAACCTCGGCACGACCTGCACGCCGATCGTCCCGATCATCGTGGGCAAGATGGATCACACGTTCCTGTTCTGGAAGGCCCTCTTCGAGGGGGGCGTCTTCACGAACCCGGTGATCCCGCCCGCCGTCCCGGCCGATTCTTGCCGCATCCGGACGAGCCTCATGGCGACGCACACCGACGAGCAGATCGACCGGGCCCTCGACATCATCGAGAAGGCCGGCAAGAAGACCGGCGTGATCGGCTAGCTCAGGATTCTTCCCCGCCCGATCGGCCCTTCTTCTTCGAGCCGGGCCGCCGTCCCGCGTCGCGGAGCGCCTTGCGCAGCAGGAACTCGATCTGCCCGTTCAGGCTCCGGAGATCCTCGTCGGCCCACCGCTGGAGGGCCTGGAGGATCTCCGGGTCGATGCGGAGCAGGAACGATTTCCTGGGCGCCACCTCGATCGCCTAGTGGTAGATCGAACCGGTGTTGACCACCGGCTGCGTGTGCCGGTCGCTGCAGAGCACGACGAGGAGGTTGCTGATCATCGCCGCCTTGCGCTCCCCGTCGAACTCGAAGACCTGCTTCTGGGCGAGCTCCTCCAGGGCCATCTCGACCATCCCGACCGCTCCCTCGACGATCTTCGTCCGCGCGGCGATGATCGCTCCCGCCTGCTGGCGCTGCAGCATCGCGCTGGCGATCTCCGGCGCGTAGGCGAGGTGGCTGATCCGCGACTCGATGATCTCGACGCCCGCCTTGTCGACGCGCTGCTGCACCTCGTCGCGGATCTGTTCGGCGATCTCGCCCGTATGGCTCCGCAGCGCCTTCCGGTCCTCCTCGTGGGCGTCGTAGGGATAGGAGCTGGCGAGGTTGCGAAGCGCCGCCTCGCTCTGCACCTGGACGAAGTGCTCGTAGCTGTCGACCTCGAAGACCGCCTCGGCCGTGTCGACCACCCTCCAGACGATGACCGCGGCGATCTCGATCGGATTGCCGTCCTCGTCGTTGACCTTCAGCTTGCCGCTCTCGAAGTTCCGCACGCGGACCGAGACCTTCTTCCGCGTGGTGAACGGATTGGCGTACCGGAGGCCGGTTCTGCGCTCCGACCCGATGTACCGTCCGAAGAGCTGCACGACCCGCGCTTCGTTCGGGTTCACGGCGAAGAGTCCGGCCCAGAGGAACAGGTCGATCAGGAAGACGACCAGCGAGAGGACCACGCCGGTGGCGTCCTTCGGACCGACGGAGACCACGAACCAGTAGATCGACGCGATTCCCACGGCGAGCAGGAGAAGGATCATCGGCACACCGGGGATCGTCTTGGCGTTCGACTCGCGCATCAGCATTGCGACCTCCTATGGAGAGTGATAGCGATATGATATCACTTTGCTATCGGAGGTCTGCAACAAGAATCGGCAGGAATCGTCTAACCACTTGTCAGGGAATACTCTGCATAGAGCGCATGGCGGACGAAGCCCAGCCGCTCGTAGCAGGAAACGGCGCGATCGTTGTCGCGCTTCACGTTCAGACCGATCCGGTCGACGTCGCCCAGGAGATCCCGGCAGAGGGCGGCGGTCGCCCGCGCGGCCAGCCCCCTCCCGCGCGCCTCCGGCCGGGTCGCGATGTTCCCGAGCGCGGCCACCCCCCGCCCGGGCGAGAGGACGTGCACTCCGGCCACACTCATCAGCCGCCCCTTCTCGCGGATCCCGACGTACCGCCCCCACTCCAGCATCCGGCGCTCGAACCAGTGCCCCGGGTAGCTCGCCTCGTAGAACCGGAGCAGCTCCGGCAGATCGCCGAGCCCCAGCGGGACCACGCCGCCCGGATCGATCGCCTCCAGCGCCTCCGGGCGGGCGAGCGCCATCTTCCAGTGCCCGCCGTGCGGCTCGATCTCGAACCGCGGCGCGAGACGATCCGCCAGATCTCCGCTCAGGTGGGCGTACAGCTTCGGCGGAAGGAGCGGCCGGACCTCCTCGACGAGCGGTCCGATCGGCCCCTCCGGATCGGCGTCCAGGGCCAGGAGGACCGGAAGCGCGGTCCCCGTGTAGAGCAGGGCCAGGGCGCTCGGCTCGCCCGTTTCGTCCGGCGCGTACCAGAC
>WJJW01000020.1 GCA_014729455.1 Candidatus Eiseniibacteriota bacterium | reverse complement strand
CCGGTGGCTCGTTCCCGGTGCCGCTCTCCGAGAAGGGCGGAGAGCCCGATCATCACGGCGGCGAGCGCCACGACGGCTGCGGAGTAGACGAGGATGGGCCAGATGCTCGACACGATCTCCCTTCAATCGATCGATGCGGCGATCAGATCATGCAAGCACACGGCGCGAGGGGGTGTCAAACAAGCCCGCGAAGGGTCGGCGCCCTCGGGTCTCTCGGACGAGAAGCTCGGACTTGCGGGGAGCGGTTGTCTGTCGAGGACCGGACCGCTTCGTGCCGAACCGCCCCCCTTCGCCATCCCTCAGGCGTTTTCCTGAACCCACAAGGCGGCGTAGCGGGACAGCTCCGCTCCGTTGTCGAGTCGCAGCTTCTCCTTGATGTGCTGACGATGGGCGTCGATCGTCTTGGCGCTGACGGAGAGGCTGTCGGCGATCGATGCACGATTCATTCCCTTGCCGATCATCTGGAAGACCTGGAGCTCGCGGTCCGTCAGTGACTGGACGCCCGTGGGGCTGCCGCGCGTGCTCTGCAGGAGCTGGCGCACCAGCCGCTCGCCGACCGAGCTGCTCACGGACGGTTCGCCGCGTCGGACCTTCTCGATTGCGCTCAGCAGCTCGTCCATGCTGCGCGCTTTGTTCACGTACCCCAGGGCGCCGGCTCGCAGAGCACGCTCGGCGTAGACGGACTCGTCGTGCATCGAGAACACGAGGATCCGCAGATCCGGTTTGAGTGCGAGCATCTCCCGGATGAGATCGAGGCCGCTTCGCTCACCCAGGGAAATGTCGATGATCGCCATGTCGATCGGTTCGTCGTTCAATCGGCGGATCGCTGCGTCCGCGGTGTCTGCGATCGCGCCGACCGCGAGACCCTCGTAGTCCTCGATGATCGTCTGGACGCTCCGGAGCATCAGTGGATGATCCTCGACGAGCAGCACCCGGGACGGATCCCGATCGTGACTCCCGTCGTTGCCTCCCGGCGTCGTGTTCATGAAAGTCGATCCAGTGGAACGCGACAGCGGACCACGGTTCCATCGCCATCGGCGGACCGAACGTCGAGGATCGCATCGATCAGGTCCGCCCGGTGCTTCATGATCCGCAGGCCCATCCCGCGCTGTCTCGGTTCGCTCGGCTTGAACCCTCTTCCATCGTCCTTGACCTCGAGAACCAGGTGGTTTCCATCCCGCTCGAGGCGAACGGAGATCGTCCCCGCCTCGCTGTGCCGGGCGGAGTTGATGACGGCCTCGGAGGCGATGCGGAACAGGTTGGTTCCGACGAGCGGATCGTCGATCGGGATCCCCTCCTCGCACTCCACCTGACAGCGGATTCCGAGGGGGGCGCAGGTGGACTCGACGGCTGTGCGCAGGGCATGCGGCAGTCCGTCCGAAATCACGTCGACGGGAGCGAGTCCCGTGATGACCGACCGCATGTGATCGATGGACTCGCGGAGCGCGGAGACCATTCCCCCGACATCGTCGGCCTCGGCGACTCCGCGCTTCTTCAGTCGACCCCGCAGGATGTCCGCGGACAGGGCGATCCCGGCGAGCTCCTGCTGCACGGTGTCGTGCAGATCCCTGCCGATCCGCTCCTGCTCGTCGATCGTTGCACGCATCAGCTCCTGCTCGTTTCGCTGTCGCTCGACCGCACGCCCGAGCTGCATACCGACGCTCGTCATCGCCTGGTGCGTCTCGGCGACGAGCTCGATCTCGTTCTCCGAAAGAAACTCCAGGACGCCGACGACCTCCTTTCCGGAGAGCACGGGAAAGGCGACGGCGGAGCGGACGGGAAGTCCTTCCTCTTCGCCCATGCGAAGAGAGTCGGGGTTCGTCGTCGCGTCGGTGCTCCATTCCGCCTTCCCCGAATCGAACACCCGGCCGGCCAGACCCTCTCCTCGCCGCAACCGCCGTGGTCGGTCCGCTCCCCGGTGCATCGAGTAGGGACCCGCTTCCTTCGCATAGTGCGATTGCCGCAACAGCAGGACATCCGGCTCCTTCGGCGCGGGGAAGTAGGCATGCCCGACGGCCCAGCCGTTGTGCTCCGCCAGCCTTTGCAGAACGTAGGTGAGCGCGGGGCCCAGGCTCGTCGTCTCATTGAGGGTCATCGAGATGTCGTGGAGGAGCCGAAGAAGCTCTTTGCGCTTCAACATCTCGGTGACGTCGTGTTCGATCGCGGCGATCGCCTCCACCGCCCCCGAGTGATCCCGGATGAGCAGAAGATCCTGCTCCACGGAGAGCACCTGACCGTCCTTCGTCTTGCGCTTCGTGCGCGCGACCTCCACCCGCTCGCCGCGCGAGACCAGGAGAACCCTCTCTGCGGTCGGCTCGCGTTCCTCGGGTGGCATGAGCGCGAAGAGACCGATCCGGGCCGCCTCCTCCTCGCTGTATCCGTAGAGGCTCTGCGCCCCGCGGTTCCACGCAGTGATCCCGCCTTCGACATCGAACAGGATGACCGCGTCCTTCAGGGCGGCCAGAAGAACCCCGAAGCGCTGGAACGCACCCTGGTCCGTCCCATGCTCCTTCGAGTCGGCGAGGACGACGATCACCCCGTCCTCGTCTGGGGCATCGCTTCGGATCGGCAGAAGCGTCATAGAGGTCCACTCGCCGTCGCGCGTTCGGGTTCGGACACGCATCGGTTCGCCGTCTCGATGCGCCGTGGCGACCGCCCGCGCGACCGCGCCGCCGG
>WJJW01000019.1 GCA_014729455.1 Candidatus Eiseniibacteriota bacterium | reverse complement strand
GAGCCGGCTCTTGACCACCTCGATCTTTTCCTGGGTATCCTTGTCCACCACCGTGGAGACCAGGCTGGGCAGCTTGATCGAGTCCTTCTGGTCCTCGAAGAGCTTCAGCTCGAGAGCCTTCTGCAGTCGCGCGTTCATCCGGTAATCGAACTTCTTGCCATCGACCGCCAGCGCTCCGATGTAGTTCATGATCTCGCGGCGGAAGTCGTCCTTCCGGCTCTCGGGGATCTCGATCTTCTCCTCGACCGAGCGCATCATCCGCTCGTCCGGCTCCTCGTCCTGGCCGGTGTACTGGTTGCGGACCTTCTCCCGTTGCGTGTACGCCTTGATGTTATCGACATAGTTCGCGCAGAGGCGGGCGATCGCCTCCTCGTCGGCCGAGATCGCGCGCTGCACCTCGTTCTTCGCGACGTTCTCGTACTCCTCCTTGGCGACGCTCAGCAGCTCCCGGTACGTCTTCCGCTGCTCCTCGCTGGTGATCAGGGAGTGGTGCTTGAGCCCCGACTCGAGCTCGTTGATCACCATGAACGGGTTGATGCAGTTGCCGGCGCGGTCGGAGACGAGAGCGTTGCTGAACTTGTCCTGCACGTACCGCGGGGAGATCCCCTCCATCCCCTCGCGCTGCGCCTCCTTGCGGAGCTCGCGGATGTTGTCGCTCGTGTAACCCGGAAGTGTCTTGCCGTTGTACAGCTTCAGCTTCTGCAGGAGCGTGAGATCGGCCTTCTTGGGTGCCTCGAGCCGCGTCAGGACCGCCCAGAGCGCGGCCATCTCGATCGTGTGCGGCGCGATGTGCTTTCCGCGGATCTTCTCCTCGTTGTAGTCCTTCCGGTAGATCTTGATCTCCTCGTCCAGCTTCGTGCAGTAGGGGATGTCGATCTTGACCGTCCGGTCGCGCAGCGCCTCCATGAATTCGTTCTTCTGCAGCTTCCTGTACTCCGGCTCGTTGGTATGGCCGATGATCACTTCGTCGATGTCGGTCTGCGCGAACTTCTTCGGCTTGATCTTGTGCTCCTGGCTGGCGCCCAGGAGGTCGTAGAGGAACGCGACGTCGAGCTTCAACACCTCGATGAACTCGATGATCCCCCGGTTGGCGATGTTGAATTCCCCGTCGAAGTTGAACGCCCGCGGGTCCGAGTCGCTCCCGTACTCGGCGATCTTGCGGTAGTTGATGTCGCCGGTCAGCTCGGTCGAGTCCTGGTTCTTCTCGTCCTTCGGCTGGAACGTCCCGATCCCGATCCGATCCTTCTCGGAGAGGACCAGACGCTTGACGACGACGTGACGGACGACTTCCGTCCAGTCGCCCTCGTGCCGAGCGAGGTGCTCCTCGTAGTTCCGCCGGCAGGAAGGACAGAGATCCCCCTCGACGTGGATCCGGTAGTCCTGGCCGTGCTCTCCGTTCAGCGCCGCGAACAGCTCCGGACGGATCTCCTCGGGGACGAGATGGAGGGGATCCTCGTGGATGGGACACCACTCGATCCGCCCGTCCTCTCCGTCTGCCTTCCAGCCGAAGGTGTACAGCGCCCCCTCGCGGCTGCGGGAGTACTGCTCGAACCCGTGCTTGAGCAGGCGGACGATCGTGCTCTTCGCCGAGCCGACCGGTCCGTGGAGCAGCAGGACGCGCTTCTCGGGACCGTACCCCTGCGCGGCGGCCTTGAAGACCCCCACGAGCTTCATCAGCGGGACCTCGAGCCCGAAAACCGCGTCCTGCCCCTCGCCGATCGGATCGTCGAAGAAGCGGTAGCGGATGATCTTCTTCTTGAACTCGACATACTCCTCGGTCCCGTAGGAGAGGATCATGTCGTAGAGCCGTTGAAAGGCGGTGCGGGTCACCTTGGGATCCCGGAGGATCACCTCGATGTAGTCCTGGAAGGACCCGGTCCAATTGAGCTCCTGGTAGAGTTCCTTGCGCTGCCGATCCTTGACGAACTGGATGATGTCCATCTGGGGAGGCATGTCCCTTCCTCCATGGTTACGACGCGGGTCGTGGGGACCTTCTGCTGTCGGCCCTCCTTGCTTCGATTCTGGCGATCGTCCGACAGGTGGTCAACGTCGCATTGTCGAACCGTTTGTCTCCTTCGACGTTATCGGCGCATCGGAACCCGGACTCAAGCGGCGCCGATTGAGACGCATCCGCCTCTGTGCTAGCCTCGATCCTCGTTCCGGGAAGAGAGATCGGGACGCATCCCTGGAGGAGTCGGGAAGTGACCTCGTCCCCGTTGATGGATCCGGTCGCGCAGGATCAGGACGTCGTCTTCGAGACGAGCCTTCGACCGCGCCGCCTGGCGGAGTTCGTCGGGCAGGCGAGGTTGCGGGGGAACCTCGAGGTCCTGATCAAGGCGGCCCGCTTGCGCCGCGAGCCGCTCGACCACGTGCTGCTGACCGGACCGCCCGGTCTGGGGAAGACCACGCTCGCGCTGCTGATCGCGCGCGAGATGGAAGCGGAGATCCGTTGCACGAGCGGCCCGGCGCTCGAGAAGCCGGGCGACCTGGCGGGGATCCTGACCTCGCTGCCGCCCGGAGGGGTCCTCTTCGTCGACGAGATCCACCGGCTCAGCCGGACGATCGAGGAGTACCTCTATCCCGCGATGGAGGATTACCGGATCGACATCATCCTCGATCGGGGACCGGGGGCCCGCTCGGTGCGCCTCCACCTCGAGCCGTTCACCCTCGTCGGCGCGACGACCCGCGCGGGGCTGTTGACCGCGCCCCTGCGAGCCCGGTTCGGGTTCCACGGGCGGGTCGACTACTACGGAGGCGGGGATCTCGAGAAGATCCTGAGCCGCTCGGCGGAGCTGCTTTCGGTCGCCGCCTTACCCGACGCTCTCGACGAGATCGCCCGCCGTTCCCGCGGAACGCCCCGCATCGCGAACCGGCTCTTGAGGCGCGTGCGCGATTTCGCGCAGGTCGACGGGCTCCCCCGCGTGACCCGCGACGCGGCGGCGGCCACGCTGGCCCGCCTCGACATCGATGAGACCGGGCTGGACGAGATGGACCGGCGGATCCTCGACGCGCTCGTCCGCAAGCACCGCGGCGGTCCGGTCGGGATCTCCACGCTGGCGATGTCGGTCGGAGAGGAGCCCGGCACCCTCGAGGAGGTCCACGAGCCGTTCCTGATCCAGCAGGGACTGCTCGAGCGGACCCGGGCGGGGAGGATCGCGACCGCCCGGGCGTTCGAGCTCGTCGGGGTCGCCCCGCCGAACGGGACGGCGGCCGGCGGGCTGTTCTGAAGGCCGGGACCGGTGGAACGGGTCCTCGGACGCGTCCTTCTGCTCTTCGGGCTGGGCATCGCCGCCCTCGGCCTGCTCCTCCTCGTCGCGCCGAAGATCCCGTTCCTGGGCCGGCTGCCGGGAGATCTGCGGTTCCAGCGCGACGGAACCACGATCTTCCTGCCCCTGGCGACGTGTCTCCTGCTGAGCATCCTGCTCACCGTGATCCTCAACCTGCTGGGACGGCGATGAACGGGCCGCCGGTCGATAGGGACCGGCACGATCCGGCGCTCTACTCGTATGCGCTTCCCGCGGAGCGGATCGCCGCGCGTCCCGCCCGGCCGCGAGACCGGGCCCGGCTCCTCCTGGTGCGCCGCGATCGCCGGGACTGCGAGCACCGCCGCGTCGCCGATCTGCCGGAGATCCTCGACCCGGGCGATCTGCTGGTGGTCAACGAAACCCGGGTGGTTCCGGCCCGGGTGGTCGGAGAGCGGGAAGAGACCGGAGGGAAGGTCGAGGTCCTCCTCGTGCACGAGGCCGCCCCGAACCGCTGGTCCTGCCTCGCGCGTCCCACCCGGCCGTTGCGCGAAGGAACCGCGATCGCGTTTCCGGAGAGCGGCGTCCGGGCGATCGTCGTCCGCCGGATCGGGGAGCGGGTGGAGCTTCGCTTCGAGGGGGCGATCGCGGAGCTGCTCGAGGCGCAGGGGCACGTTCCCCTGCCCCCGTACATCCGCAGGCCCGACGACGCGGCCGACCGGGCCGACTACCAGACCGTCTTCGCGCGGGAGGACGGCGCGGTGGCCGCTCCGACGGCCGGCCTGCACTTCACCGAGACGCTGCTCGATCGACTCGACCGCCGCGGCATCGCCCTCGCGCGGATCGTCCTGCACGTCGGGCCCGGGACGTTCCGCCCGATCCGCGCCGCGGACGTGCGGGAGCACCGGGTCGACCCGGAGCGGTACCACGTTCCCGAGGAGACGACCCGTGCGATCGCGGGGACCCGCGCGGCGGGGAGGCGGGTCGTGGCGGTCGGGACGACGACCGTGCGCGCCCTGGAGGGGAGCGATCCGTCCGAACCGGCGGAACGGTCCGGATGGACCGATCTCACGATCGTTCCGGGCCACCGGTTCCGGGACGTCGATGCCCTGATGACGAACTTCCACCTGCCGGGCAGCAGCCTCCTGCTGCTGGTCAGCGCCTTCGCAGGGCGCGAACGGGTGCTCGCCGCGTACCGCGAGGCGGTCGCGCGCGGCTACCGGTTCTACTCCTACGGCGACGCGATGCTGATCCTCTGATGCAGTTCCGGGCGCGGGAACGGTCCCCCTCCACGCGCGGACGCACCGGGACGCTGCGGCTCGCGGGACGCGACATCGAGACCCCGGCGTTCATGCCGGTCGGCACGCGCGCGAGCGTGAAGACGCTGAGCTCCTGGGACCTCGAGGAGAGCGGCGCGCGGATCGTCCTGGCGAACACCTACCATCTCTACCTCCGTCCCGGGCAGGAGACGATCCGCCGGCTGGGCGGGCTGCACCGGTTCATGGACTGGTCCGGCGCGATCCTGACCGACAGCGGCGGCTACCAGGTCTTCAGCCTCGCCGAGCTGCGGGCGGTCCTCCCCGACGGCGTCCGGTTCCGCTCGCATCTCGACGGGAGCGAGCACTTCTTCACGCCCGAGCTGTCGATGGAGGTCCAGCACGCCCTCGGGTCGGACGTGGCGATGGCGTTCGACATCTGCACGCCGTACCCCTGCGCCCGGGACGAGGCGCGGCGGCAGATGGAGCGGACGTCCGCCTGGGCGGAACGCTCCCGCGCCCGCTTCCGGGAGCTTTCGGACGGCCGGGCGGCCCTGTTCGGGATCGTGCAGGGAGGGGTTCATCCCGACCTCCGGAGCGAGTCGGCGGCCCGCCTTGTCTCGATCGGGTTCGAGGGGTACGCTCTCGGCGGCTTGGCGGTCGGGGAGCCGGCGCCGGTCCGCTGGGAGATGGTCGAGCGCGGGGACGCCGACCTCCCCGAGGAACGGCCCCGCTACCTGATGGGGGTCGGCCAGCCGGAGGACATCCTCGAAGCGGTCCACCGCGGATGCGACCTCTTCGATTGCGTCCTGCCGACCCGCGGCGCGCGGCACGGGACCGTCTACACGCTGGCGGGCCGGTTCTCGATCAAGGCCCGGATCCACGCCGAGGATCCCGGCCCGCTCGATCCCGACTGCGACTGCCGCGTGTGCGGGCGGTGCAGCCGCGCCTACCTGCGGCACCTGTTCCAGGTGGGGGAGCCGCTCGGCCCGCGGCTCGTGAGCCACCACAACGTCCGGACGTATCTCCGTTTGATGGAGAAGATCCGAGCGGCGCTCCGCGAGGGGCGCTACGATGCATTCCGGCGTCGGACGCGCGACGCCCTGCTCGGAACCGAACCTCCGGCCCCCGCGGCGCCGGAGACGCCCAAGGAGGGATGATGGACCGCTTGTTGATCGGGATTGCGCAGGCCCAGGAGGGGGGATCCCCGGACAGCCCGGGGGGAAGCCAGTTCATGAGCACGCTGTTCGTGCTCGGTTCCTTCTTCCTCATCTTCTACTTCCTGATCATCCGCCCGCAGCAGAAGCGACAGAAGCAGGCGCAGAAGATGATCGCCGCGCTGAAGAAGGGAGACCGGGTCCTCACCTCCGGCGGCCTGTTCGGAACCGTGTGGGACGTCAAGGAGGACCGGGTGATCGTCAAGCTCGCCGAGGAGCTGAAGGTCGAGGTCGCCAAGACCTCGATCCAGCAGGTCATCGAACCGAAGTGAGGCGCGCGGTCCGGTGCGGATCCTCTTTTTCGGCACACCCGGCTTCGCGGTCCCGGCGCTGGAACGCCTCCTCGAGGGTCCGGACACGGTCGCCGGGGTCGTCAGCCAGCCCGACCGGCCCAGCGGTCGCGGCCTGAGGACCGAGCCGACCCCGGTCGCGCGCCGCGCCCGCGAGGCGGGGGTCCCGCTCCTGCAACCGGAGAAGCTCCGCGCCGCGGGTACCCTCGAGGAGCTCCGCGCGCTCCGTCCGGATCTGATCGTCACCTGCGCGTTCGGCCGGATC
This sequence comes from Candidatus Eiseniibacteriota bacterium, assembly GCA_014729455.1. Lineage (GTDB taxonomy): Bacteria > Eisenbacteria > RBG-16-71-46 > CAIMUX01 > VGJL01 > WJJW01. Next base: position 526 of record WJJW01000019.1, on the reverse strand, counting down.
CTCCGGCCGTCGCTTCTCGAGCTGCCGGTCCACGGCTGCCTGAACATCCATGCTTCCCTGCTGCCGCGCCACCGTGGGGCGGCGCCGGTCGTCCGCTCGATCCTCGACGGGGACCTCTGGTCGGGGATCACGATCTTCCGCCTCGACGAGGGGATGGACACCGGTCCGATGCTCCTCCAGAGGATGGAGAGGATCCTGCCCGACGACACGACCGGCTCGCTGACCGATCGGCTCGCGCTCCTCGGCGGGACGGCGATCCGCGAGGCGTGCGATCGGATCCGCGAGGGGAGCGCGACGTTCGTTCCGCAGGAGGAGCACGGGGCGACCTACGCCCCGCGGCTTCGCAAGGAGGAGGGGGAGCTCTCCTGGTCGCGACCGGCCGACCAGATCGAGCGGTTCCTCCGCGCGATGGATCCCTGGCCGGGATGCCGGACCCGGCACGCGGGGCGGCCGCTTCGGGTCGCGGCGGTCGAGCCGCTCGACCGGATCCCGCTCGAGGAGCCGCCGGGGACGATCCTCTCGGCGG